>CAJBJW010000326.1 GCA_903953455.1 uncultured Pseudomonadota bacterium
GCTAACTCAACCTGATGGGTGATATTTAATTTATTTTTCTATGTCATTATGATGCTTCATTTTTTACATAGTTTAGAAGGTGATGAATTTATTCAATGTTACTGATTTACGTCAATATTAATCTGAGTATCTAAAATAAATGAGCAAAAACGCCACAACGTTTAGACGTTTTACATGGCAAGATGGTTTTAGATTATGTGCTTTTACCATTATATGGATAGGTGATGCTAACAAAGTATCATACTATGTCTTGAAATAGGAAAGCCCACCGACGCAATATCGGTGAGCTCATAAAAAAGAAATTTTAAAATTTAGATTCAATCCATTGCGTAACTTGATCTTCTGTCCACACTAATGAATTAGGCCCAATTTTCAGTGGTTGTGGAAAATGACCAGATCGGATCCATCTCCACAGTGTTGTTCTTGACTTCTTGAGCAACCCACAAACTTCTTTCATTGTATAAAGTTCTACAGACACAGCCATTACCTACGGTAGATAGTTGAAGGCTGGTTTTTGAGCATTAAGCTCGTTATGTCATAAAGAAAGATAAATCGGTTTTTTTAAGTGTACCGCAAACAATAACATTTAAGTTGGACTGTCAGCAACGAGCTGGCAGAAACCTATAACACGGACTAAACCAGAGTTAGATTCTCTCGAATCGATTCGCATTCTAAGCCAAAATGATTATTTATCAAGCGATAATTGATGCTATTTTCTCCGCCCATAAATTGAGTGCATCACGTTTTTCTTGATCATAAGAATGCCTGTCATAAACGGCGGTAATACCACTTTCCACATGATTGAGTATTTTTGATACTGTTAAACGAGAAATACCCAGTCCTGTCATGTGACTCGCTGCTGTACGGCGTAAGTCATGGGGCGTAAATGTTGGAATACCAAAACGAGACTGATTTCGACGTAGTGCATGGTCAATACTGGTATTTAGCATAGCATTTTCAGTTTGAGTGGATGGAAACAACCACTTTGATGAGCCTGATAATGCTTTTACTCGCTCGAGAAGTTGCATTGCTAAAGGAGAAAGAGGAACACGATGTGATAATTTATTTTTAGCTTTTTTAGCTGGAATAGTCCACCAACCAGTATTTAAATCCATATCAACCCATTCAGTGATCACTATTTCACCTTTACGTTGCGCGGTTACTAACTGAAGTTGTAAACAAAGACGGGTTAACTCACTCATTGACGATCCTTCTATTTCACGCCAAAAGATTTGAATTTCCTCTTCAGTAAGTACACGATCTTTTTGATTCTCTTTTGCAGGCATCTTAACGGCACTACAGGGATTCGCTTCTACCAAATCACGACTAATTGCCCAATTAAACAATTTGCGTATTAATGCAAGAGTACGATTAGCTTGAATGGGAGCACGAAGTACCATTTTGTCGAGTAAGACAATCACATCACGACGTTTTATTTCATGTGCTTTGACGTTTTTCCATTTGGGAAGTAAATCATAATCTAAGATGCGCTGATCTTCTTTCCATGAGCGTTTATTAGGCTTGGCATACAATTCAATATATTGCCCTGCAATTTCACCAAAGGTAGGGGCTTCACGGCTAATTTGCTTGTCAGCGGCAGGATCATTGCCTTTTGCTGCATCATTGAGTAACTCTTTAGCACGTTCTTTTGCATCGGCTAGTCCTAGGGAGGGATAAGTGCCAATAGTATAACGACGCAAACGTCCTGCATGACGATACATCACAAACCAGCTTTTTCTGCCAGCAGATGAAATACGCAGACCTAGTCCTGTCGTGCGTTCATCAAAATAATCAGTTTGACCTTTCTCAGGAGCTTTGACTGTGTCTATCCAGCGGTGGGTAAATGAGCATGTAGGCATTTTAATCCTAAATAATCAACTCGGAATTAAGGGTAGGACGTATTAAGCTTTCAGCTGGAATACCCAATTGCTCATGTAATTTACAGATCATGGGTAATGTTAATGAGCGTTTACGATTTAAAATTTCATAAACACGATTAACTTTTCCGATCATTGGGACAAGGTCTTTAGCCGTTAAACCTGCTTGCTCCATACGAAACTTAATTGCTTCTATAGGGTCGGGAAGATCAATAGGATATTGCTTTGTTTCATACACTTCTACCAATGTTAACAAGACTTCAAATCGATTACCTTCTGTTGAACCTATTTCAGGTTCGTTTTCGAAATAACCAGCAATTTCTTGTAGTACTATTTTATAGTCATCTTCTGTTTTAATTGGACGGATTTCCACGGTCATTTACTCCAATTCGATAGTTTCTGCATTAATGGCATCATATTGTGCATGTGTTCCAATAAATTTAATATAAACTGCACCAAATCGATAGGCTACAGCAATAATCAAACGATACTTATTACCTTTAATATTGAAAACGACGCGACGATTCTTTAGGATGCTTGCATGTCTGTAAGTTTCTTTAATATCAGAAGGCTGTGTCCATGTT
Organism: uncultured Pseudomonadota bacterium; assembly: GCA_903953455.1. Lineage (GTDB taxonomy): Bacteria > Pseudomonadota > Gammaproteobacteria > Methylococcales > Methylomonadaceae > UBA10906. The sequence continues at coordinate 2,462 of CAJBJW010000326.1, forward strand.
GCTTTTTTAGCTTCATCAA
>CAJBJW010000327.1 GCA_903953455.1 uncultured Pseudomonadota bacterium
CGGTGCCTATCAAGTAAAAACCGATCACGGCTCTGTAACATTCTTAGATACGCCAGGACATGCTGCCTTTACGGCTATGCGTGCGCGTGGTGCTGATGTGACGGACGTTGTCATCATTGTTGTTGCTGCTGACGATGGTGTGATGCCACAAACGAAAGAAGCGGTTGAGCATGCAAGAGCGGCAAAAGTGCCTATTATTATTGCCATGAACAAAATGGATAAGCCCGGTGCGAATCCTGATAAAGTCATGCAAGAATTATCGGTTATTGACGTCCTTGCAGAAGAGTGGGGCGGTGATGTTCAATTCTTGAAAATTTCAGCGAAAACGGGTCAAGGGGTTGATGATTTAATTGAATCATTGATTGTTCAGACAGAAATTTTAGAGTTGAAAGCACCTATTGATGGTGCGGCATCGGGTATTGTGATTGAATCTCGTCTTGACCGTGGTCGTGGTGCTGTTGCCACTATTCTTGTTCAACGTGGCACACTTGAAAATGGTCAAATGGTACTCTGTGGCCATGAATATGGACGTGTTCGTGCCATGTTCAATGAAAACGGTAAGGCCATTAAAACAGCGGGGCCATGTGAGCCTGTTGAAATTTTAGGTTTATCAAGCACACCTAATGCCGGTGATGAATTTTTGGTAGTTCAAAACGAACGTATTGCTAAAGAACTCGCAAAACATCGTGAAGATAGAAAACGCTTTACTCGTCATGCTGCGCAACAAGCCTCAAAACTCGATGAAGTCTTCTCAAAAATGACTTCTGGCGAATTGGCGTCTGTAAACTTAGTATTGAAAACAGACGTACAAGGGAGTTTAGAAGCGCTACGCAGTTCATTGATTGACTTATCAAATGATGAAGTGGAAGTAAAAGTCGTTTACGGTGGCGTGGGGGGCATTAACGAAGGCGACGTGAACTTAGCGCTTGCTTCAGGTGCGATTTTGATGGGCTTTAACGTACGTGCGGATGCGACATCGCGTCGAATGATTGAAGAGCGCGGCGTTGATTTGCATTACTACAGCATCATTTATGAAGCTATTGATGAAGTCAAAAAATCCATTAGCGGTATGCTTGCTCCTGAAATTAAAGAGCAAATTGTGGGTCTAGCGCAAGTGCGCGAAGTCTTCAAATCACCTAAATTGGGTGCGATTGCGGGTTGTATGGTCATTGACGGATTTGTGAAACGTAACTTGCCCATTCGCGTATTACGTGAAAATGTGGTGATTTATGAAGGTCAATTAGAGTCGCTACGTCGCTTTAAAGATGATATAGCTGAAGTCAAAATGGGCATGGAATGCGGTATTGGCGTGAAAAATTACAACGATGTTCGCGCTGGCGATCAAATCGAAGTATTTGAACGTATTGAAGTTAAACGGGAATTGTAAGCATGGCGAGAGAATTTGGTCGTCACGCTCGCGTGTCTTCACAAATGCAAAAGGAGTTATCGTTAATCTTGCAACGCGAGATTGACGATTCCCGTTTGGGATTTGTGACCATAAACGAGGTGATAGTAACAAAAGATTTGGCGGTGGCTAAAGTCTATATTACCGTGTTGAATTCAGATGAGGCTGGCAAAAAAGCCAGTACACGTCTGCTCAATGATATGTCACCGGTCATACGTCATTCGTTGGCTAAACGTATGAGGCTACGCCATATTTCAGAATTACGTTTTTATTATGATGATTCATTTGATACGGGAATGCGTGTTGCAGAATTATTAAGTGATGCAAATCCCACCCCATTAACAAATTAAATCCGTTTTTGGAGTCTATATGAAAGTTAAGCAACAAGGTTTTACATTCGTTGAATTGCTTATTGCCTTGACGATTGTTGGTATTCTAAGCAGCATCGCATACCCGCATTATGTGCAATATATTCAAAAAGCCAAACGCGCCGAAGCGCAAGCTACCCTATTGAGTTTGGCAAGTGCAATGGAGCAATGGCGACTTGAAAACAATAATGAATATACAAATGCGACGTTAGGTGCGGGTGCAACAGCAATTTTTGCTAATCAAGTTCCCTCAAATAGCAGTGCAACGAAAACCTATTTATTAAGTGTTGTGGCAGATAAAACGACATATACGCTAACAGCAACGCCCGTTCCGCCACAAGATGCGGATGAGTGTGGGGTCTTAACCCTTAATTCTACTGGTGTTAAGGTAGCAAAAGGGGCGACTCCAAATACACAGTCTTGCTGGGAGTAATGAAATCGTTGACTTTACTTAGGTGGCTCTATAGAATTGACTCAGCTCGAAATTGATTTACCGTTATGCTTATCTCTACGAAGTTTTAGTTTTACTGCTCGTCCTGTTAATCCATGAAGTAATCGTAAATTTCACAGCGCCACCGCCTGAAAAGGCTTATCATCAAAAAATTTTAAAAAAGGCTACAAAAATGGCAACAGGTACAGTTAAGTGGTTTAACGCTGAAAAAGGTTTCGGTTTTATTCAACAAGAAAGTGGTCCAGATGTATTCGTTCACTTCCGTAATATTAATGGTTCAGGCTTCAAATCACTTGATGAAGGACAAAAAGTCCAATTCACAGTGACTCAAGGTCAAAAAGGCCCACAAGCTGAAGACGTAACGTTAGTTTAAGTCTTTGAGCTGTTAAAAAAGCCGCTACTTCGCAAGAAGTAGCGGCTTTTTTTTATGTCTGTTATTTTAATGTTGAGTCGTTATAAATTGCCAAGTGCGCGTTGCAAGTGCAATGTTGCTAACGCTAAATCGTAAGTGGCCTGATGCCAGTTCTGATTGCTTGTGGTGCGTAAATCTTCGGCATGAATGACATCAGTGTGCGTGGCTAAGCCTTGTTGATAGCGATCATTCATGACTTTGCTGTTTTCATTGGCCTGAGAGATAGCCTGCTCTGCGACGATGATGCGCTGTTGTGTTTCTTGACTTTCAAGCCATGCTTGGCGAATTTGAAGTTGAATTTGCTCTTGTAGGGTTTCTTTTTGTTCTTGCAGTGCCAAGGCTTGACGAGTTAGCGAATCACTTTTATGTGATGTCGTGCCGTCAAAGGCTCGCCATTCCACACCTACATTTGCGACCCAAAGTCCCTCATGGGCTTGATAGCGATTTTGCTGATAGTTATAGCCTCCATTAGCACTGACTTGAGGCAGTAAATCCGCTTTAATACTCTCTTTTTGTGCTTGAAGGGCATCAAGTTGCTGTGTTATGACGAGTAGTTCTGGGCGATTTTTAAGTGCATTTGCCGTGAGTGTTTCGATGCTCTCTTTAGGGAGAAGAGGGAATTGCTTCGCTAATTGGACAGGTTGTGTGAGGGGTCGCGTGAGCAATTGGTTGTATCGCGCCTTGGCATTATCGAGTTGCGTGGCAGTATAAGTAATGGCTTGTTTTGCATTGAGGACTTCAACATTGGCCGCTAATATATCATTACGCGCGACAATACCTTGCTCAAATTGATTTTGAACGTCGTGAGCGTGAGCTGTCAAACTCGCTAAATGCTGTTGCACAACTTCAAGCAAACTTTCTTCGCGTAAAACGGCGATATAGGCATCAGCAATCAACATTTTCAAATCGAGTTCAGTGACTGTTTCATTTGCTTGCGAAGCAGATAGGTTAGCCTGCGCGGCATGAATATTTTGCGTGATTTTTCCGCTGGTGAAAAGGGGTACGCTCGCCATTGCTTGTGCATTGACGCTTCCAGCTTGTTGGGTTATGAAATTGACAGTCTGCCCTTCAATGGTTGTTTTCGCACCGGGTGATTCATTATATTGTGTATAGCCACTGCGTAAATTCAGCTGAGGCAACCTTTGACCTTGCGCAGCTAATAAATTTTCTTGAGATACTTGCGTATTCGCTTCAGCAGTTTTGATTTGATGATTGCTATTTAAGGCGACTCCCCACGCTTCTTCTAAGGTTTCGGCTTGTGCATTGAGTGTGAAAAATAAATAAAGAAGAAAAGACGCTTTGAATTGTGTCATGAAAAATAGGGGGATCGTCAAGTTGGCGTTTCATAGGTGACCTAGCATAGCAAATTGCTTTTGCTTTGTGCAATGTTATGAAGATGAATTGTCGAATTGATAACTTTGTGAGGGTGGGATTTACGTCTAATCAATCACATTGCAAAATACGAATGAGTTTTTTTGTAGGTGTTTAAACACCTGCGGGCGATATTATTAAGATTACTAAGGTAATGGAATTTAAGATATTAAGGTGATTTTAGGTATCGTAATTTAGGTGTAACTTACTTATTGCTCTAACGCATTGTCATTAGCATTTGATTACAGGATGTCACGTTGCATCAATTGAGCCATAAAATCTTCGATATCGTAAATGCGGCGTTTTTCTATAATACTACTGAGTATTTCCTTTTGTCTTTCCTCAGATAATGATTCAATTAAATCAATAATTTTCATGCGTGCTGATTCGGATTCCTCTGATTTAAACATTTCACCATTTCCCGTTAGTAACCACTCAATATTGATATCATCGAACGCATTTGCAATTCCGACAAGCAATGCACTTGAAGGATTTATTTTTTTGCTTTCTACTTCAGACAAAGTGCTTGGCGAAATCATTGTTTTACAAGCAAAATCTTTTTGGCTGAGTTTTTTGTACTTTCGAATTTCAATTATTTTATCAGTTATACTTTTGGTCGTCATGTCAATTTTAATGAGAGATC
>CAJBJW010000328.1 GCA_903953455.1 uncultured Pseudomonadota bacterium
AGAAAGGATCTTGAATAGATAAATCCTGAATCCACATCATAAATGGCGCTTGACGGAACTCTACTGTTTCGCTAAGCACCCAATAAAGCGCCATAAACACGGGGATCTGAATTAAAATAGGTAAACAGCCCCCTAATGGATTCACTTTCTCTTTGCGGTACATTGCCATCATTTCATTATTGAAACGGGGTCGATCATCCTTGAAACGCTCTTGTAACTCTTTCAAACGTGGCTGAATTTTACGCATTTTCGCCATTGATTTGAAACTTGCATTCGACAAGGGGAAAAACAACAATTTAATCACAAAGGTAACACCAATAATGGCAACACCCCAGTTATCAACTAAGCCATGAATTTGATTAAGTAGCCAATAAATCGGCTTACCAATGAATGTCAATACACTATAATCAACAGTTAACTCTAAGCCAGTAGCGGTTTTTTCCATCATAGGTTGAATTTTTGGACCCGCAAAAAGTTGCGCGGTAAATTGCGCTTCATTATTGACTTCAACGGTGACTGATGGTGAATAAGTCCCAATGACATACTGACCTAATTTTAACTCTTTACTGTAGAAATGATTATCTTGATCTGCTGGTGGTACCCACGCAGATGCAAAATAATGCTGAATCATTGCAGTCCATCCACCAACACTCGCTACATCAAGGTTTTCGTTGTGCATATCATCAAAATTAATTTTCTGATATTTATTGGCCTGTGTATAAATAACAGCACCATCATATGCACGCATACCTGTTAACATACCGCCCTTTTCTTTACTTGGCGTTTTGAGTAACTGGCTATATTGTCTGCCTACCCACGCTTTTTGAGAGTCATTTTTCACGGTTTGCGCTAAATCAATTTCGTAACTGCCACGCTTAAATGTAAATATTTTTGTAACTTTCAAACCATTATTATCTGTCCAAGTCATGGGCACACTTAAACTTTCTTGACCTGGATCTAACGTATAACTGTCTTGTTGCGTAGTGAAAACGCTATGATGATTTGCTACCTCAGCCGAACCGTTGCCTGCAATAAAGCCACTTTGCGCTACAAATAATGTATCCGCCTGTGAATTAAATAGACGTACAGGAGCGGTATTTTTTTCACTCGCAGCAAATCCAAACGTTTGACGTAACTTATCAACTATCGTATTTTCTCTTTCATTTGGGTAGTTGAGTAAATCTAAGTTCTGAATGGTGCCGCCTTCGGCATTGATTTCCAACGCTAACACGTCTGTTGTGATTTTAATCACTTTAGCATCAATAGCGGCGACAGCTGGTGTTACAACTTGCGTTTGTGTTTGCGCAGTAGTTGCGGGAACATCCTCACTTGAATTAACTACCGAGGAAACAGTTTCAACAGCCGGTTTGAGAACATAATCCGCTTCCCAGGCCTGTTGCAACATAAAAACGAGCATTGCAAAGGTTACAACGAGTATAAATCTTATATTATCCATTCTTATTTACCGAATTTTTCTGGAACAGGATCAATACCACCCGCATGAAAGGGATGGCACTTTGCGAGTCTTTTGATAGTGAGATAAGAGCCCTTCGCACTGCCATGCCGTGAAACGGCCTCTAAAGCATAGCTAGAGCAACTGGGGTAAAAACGGCATACATTACCGAGTGCGGGGCTAATAAAATATCTATAAAATTTTATAAGGGCGATGAGTATGAATTGCATCGGGTAACCAATTTAAGCCAATGCTTTTCCAATGACTTTTGTAGTAAAAAAGATGTGACATCCTGCGCTTCTCTTCGAGCCATGACCACGATGTCAATGTTACATACATTATGACGGTGACATCTAAAATTGTCCCGAATAATCCGCTTTATCCGATTGCGATGTACGGCTTTTCTTATGTTTTTTTTAGCAATAACTAATCCGAGTCGGGGGTAATCAAATTCATTTTTGACCGCAAGTAACGTAAAATACATATCACTTGATTTCGTCGGATTAGTAAAAACTTTTTTGTATTCAGCCGGCTTTTTGAGCCGTAACTGCTGCGAAAAACTAAAGTCTATCTTCGTCACACTGTGGTGAGCAGATTAACCGCTAACCGTAAGTTTTGCGCGACCTTTTGCACGGCGAGCGTTAACTACTTTACGGCCATTACGTGTTGCCATTCTAGCTCGGAAACCATGGGTTCT
>CAJBJW010000329.1 GCA_903953455.1 uncultured Pseudomonadota bacterium
TATCCTATATCACCGCAGGAATTGAAGCCATTGGCGCCACCTTGGAAGCATTGGCTGGTGTTTGGTTAATAAAGAACCTAGCACATTTCCCCAATCCTCTGCATACAGAAAAACAAATTGGTTTGTTTATTGTATGCGGCTTTCTGTCTTGTTTTATCTCCCCTACTGTTGCGATTGCAACACTTACGTTGACGAATCAAATGCCTTTGGATGTTGCTGCGTCACATTGGATAGATTGGTATCTGGGCGACTTTGTCGGTGTGCTCATTTTTACACCTTTGCTACTTATTTGGCTGCACCGCTCCTCGTATTTTATTGGAAGACGTTTGGTTGTAACCTCATCCATACTTGTGGCATTAACACTTGCTGTTTTACTTGTGAGTTATGAATTTAATGAAGAACACAAGCGTCTGCGTATTGAATTCGAAAAAGATTCACAAGTAGTTAGCGCAACACTAGAAAAACAAATTTCAGGACGTATTAATTCACTTAATGCGATAGCTAGTTTATACGGTAGCTCAGACGAGGTGAATCGACGCGAATTCGTGTCATTCGCACATAGTGTCTTCAATGTATTTAAGGGTGTTCAAGCTTTAGAGTTTAGTCAAGTGGTAACGAATTCGCAGCGTAATGAGTTTGAATCCGCTATTCGAAAAGAAGGTTTTAGTCACTTTCACATTACTGAGCGTGATAAAAATAAAAACATCATACCTGCCGCGCAACGCGACCGTTATGTGGTAATCAATTTTATTGAGCCCATGAAAACTAATGAAGAAGCATTTGGTTTTGATGTACTCTCTGATGCAAGTCGCGAGCAAATATTCAATCAAGCACGAGACAGTGGCAAATTAACCCTTTCACCCAAGTTAACTCTTGTGCAGGAGCATGGCACACAATCGGGGGTATTAGCCATTATACCTGTGTATCGCAATAATTATGCTCACAATACAGTCGATGAAAAAAGGGCGAATATCCAAGGTTTTATTGAGGGTGTTTTTCGTATTGGTGACATGCTTGACGCAGCATTAAATGAAATTAACCATGAAAATTTAGATATTCAACTTTTTGACATCAGTAGTTATGATGAACCAGTGGTTCTATTTGAAACTAAGGAAATTTCAAGTCGCTCATTAAATCTGAATAATACGTTCAATATGACGTTGGGTGACCGTGTTTGGCAAATAAAAATTTCTGCAACAAAAGCCTACTTAGGAAATCATGATGAATTAAGCGCAAATCAAATTCATGCCAATTATTCTTGGCACATTCTGTTGATAGGTCTAATCATAACGAGTTTAATCGGTGTTATTGCCCTAATTCTCACAGGAAGAGAAAGGCTACTTGAAGATACCATTAAAATGCGCACCGCTGAATTAGAAATAAATACAGCTAAATTAAAAACAAGTGAAGAGAACTTCCGAGCTATTTTTGAGGATATGCCCATTGGTGTTGTCAATATTTCAATGGATGGATACTATTTAGATGTGAATCAAAGTTTTTGCCAGTTCATCGGTTACAGTTCTGATGAATTGGACAAAATGACCTTTATGGACATCACACCGCCTGAATTTATTGAGCAAGATATCGAAATCTATAACAAGCTCATTAATAATGAAATGACCGAATATACTTTTGAGAAAAAATATATTCGCAAAGACGATGTTGAGGTTTGGGCAAGAGTAACAGGGCGCTTAATTTTGAATGAGGACGGCTCACACCAAAAATTTATTGCGGCCGTTGAAGATATCGATTTATTTAAAAAATCTCAAGCGCTTCTATCTGAAAGTGAACGACGCTTTCAATTGGTTGCCGACGCCGCGCCGGTGCTTATTTGGCTAGCGAGCACAGATACCTTATGTTATTGGTTTAATAAAGTATGGTTGGAGTTTGTTGGGCGTTCACTTGAACAAGAAGCAGGTAATGGTTGGGCGGAAGGCGTGCATCCAGATGATTTTGCACA
>CAJBJW010000330.1 GCA_903953455.1 uncultured Pseudomonadota bacterium
AACTCAAAGGATTATCATGGCCATTCAAGAAGCGGAATATAAGATCGTCGAAAAAGACGGTTGTTTTGAGTTGCGTGATTATACTGCGCATATTCTTGCGGAAATAATGATTGATGCGCCTTTTGAAAAAGCGGGAAATAAAGCGTTTCATCCGCTTTTTGAGTATATTTCGGGCGCCAATCAGCTAAAAAATACGCTTGAAATGACAGCACCTTTATCTCAGCAGGTGGTCAGTCAACAAATTGAAATGACCGCGCCCGTGAGTCAACAGCGAAAAGAGGGGAAATGGGCAATCAGTTTTATGATGCCCGCGTCGTATACATTTCAAACTCTTCCCGCCCCAACAAATAGCGCAATTCAACTGCGTCAGGTACCAGCACGACGTATCGCGGCAATCACGTACAGTGGTTTTTGGAGCGAAAAAAATTACCTGCGTCATAAAACAAAACTGGAATCATGGATTGCTCAACATTCGTGGCGCGTCACCGGCGAGTCTGTGTGGGCGCGTTACAATTCGCCTTTTACATTGCTGTTTTTTCGACGTAATGAAGTATTGATTCCGGTTGATGTCGATTAGTTTATCAATGCGATTCGCTGCGCTGTTTGCGATTTTTCCATTTAGAATAAAAATAAGCACTACTTGAGATCACGCCAGTGACAGTGGCAACACCTGCAATTACTGGTGCTGCGGTAACAATAAGTGGCTCAGATGCAAGTCCCAAGGCCACGCCAATAGCATAAAACCCGCTCGGCTCGGCGTAAGTGGCTCCAATACCAACAATGGCGGAAATAACGGTTGCTGTCATGGCAATATCTTCAGCGCGTTTGGCCACTTTTTCGTGTGTGTGTTCGGTTTGGTCTGTCATAAATAGTAAAGTAAGTTATACCAAGTTATTTGCATCATTTTATCAAAAAATGGCTGCTAATTTAAAAATCTTCAAAAAATCACATTTCATTTTCGGCGTTTCTTTTGGTTGTTTTTGTAAAGTAGCTGATATCCATATTCATTTCTTCATTTTGTGCTGAATTGATATTTGGCGGCAACAAGGGTGGATTTCTTCAAACACTAAAAAAAGCATTATTAGTAATACTGGAAGGCCTTTTTTATGTCTAACACCTTATTTTTTAAACGCTAAAAAAATTCTATTTCTATTAACCTAACAGTTAATTAGAGAAATTCAATCCCTAAAAAGTGTGAACTGCGTCACACTTTTGACGCAAAGTCCTCATTTTCCACAATAGAACCGTTAAACTGTTAGCGGATGTAACGACAAGAAATACACCCGATTTATTAATCATCGCGTAGTCTTTTTATCGTTCATTCCAAAAATAATGGAACTTATGGACGCTTAGTAAATGAGATTTAACGAAAAATGCCTAAAAAACTGACTTTAAAATTCACGCTAATTTCTGCATTTTGTGGATTATCGTTAATAGGCTCTATTGTTTTAACGGTTATTACCTCGTATGAAGTAAAAGACTTTATTCGTGAGCAATTACGCCTTCGTATCACCGATACGGCAAATATCATCGCATCGCAAATTGACGGTGAATTGCATCAACGTGTTCAACGCGTTGAGGACGATAATAGTGATGCCTATTTACAGCTTAAAAATACCATACAAGTTATGCGTAAGCACGGTACGGGCATCGCCAATGCTTACACGATGCGCAAACAAGCCAATGGCGAGTTTACCTTTATTGTGGATGGCTCGGCAAAAGATCAAAACGCAACAGGTGATATTTATCCGCAATCATCGGTTACATCGGTACTGGCCAGTGCGTTAAACGCTGATTTGGTGGATAAATCGCCACGCAGTGAGAGTGATATTTATCAAGATGATTGGGGCGTTTGGCTTTCTGCTTATGCGCCTATTTTTACGAAATCAGGACAATTTGATGGCATTGTGGGGATTGATGTTTCAGCGCAAAGTATTCAAGAACAAGAATTTAAGTATATTGCAACGATTGCGTCTATCTCATTGGTGTGCATTTTTTCAATGATGCCGCTGGGTTTTGTTTTTGCTAGTCGCATTCGTCGTCCTTTGGAACAGCTCACCACTGAAATGGAGAAAATTGGTCGCTTTGAGCTCGAGGACGAAATTTTTGTATCGACGCGCATTTATGAAATCAACAGGATGGTACAGCGACTTGAGAGTATGCGGCGGGGGCTTCGGTCTTTTAAAAAATACGTGCCTTCGGATTTGGTTCGTGATTTGATTGAATTGGGACGCGATGCGAATTTGGGCGGTGAAAAAAAGAATTTAACTATCTTTTTTTCCGATATTGCGAATTTCACTTCTATTTCAGAGCGATTAGAACCTGAAAAGTTGGTTGGTTTTTTAGGTGAATATTTGACACTGATGAATGACAGCTTGTCTGAAAATCAAGCAACGGTGGATAAATATATCGGTGATTCGGTGATGGCTTTTTGGGGTGCGCCTCGCAACGTAGAGAATCCCGCAACAAAATCATGTCATGCGGCATTGGAATGTCAGCGAAAAATTCGCGTATTAAGCCATAAATGGAAATCGAAAGGACTCGACTTTGAGTTTAAAACCCGAATTGGCATTCATACGGGGGATGTCATTGTGGGAAATATTGGTTCTGAAGCGCGGATGAACTATACCATTATTGGCGATAATGTGAATTTGGCTAGTCGCATTGAATCCGCTAATAAATTTTATAGAACCTCTATTCTTGTCAGTGAAACCACGCATCAACAAGCAAAGCAACGTTTTGTCATGCGACTGATTGATTTCGCTGTTTTAAATGGCAAATCAACGCCTATTCGGCTTTATGAATTAGTTGGGCATAAAGGCGAGGTGAATAAAGGTCAGCTTTATCAAATTGAGTTATATGAAAAAGCGTTTCGTTTATACACAGACAAAAAGTTTTCGATTGCGATATGGTTATTAAATAGGTTGCTTAAAAAAAATCCATTCGATTACGCCGCGTATTTATTACGCGAGCGCTGTGAAAAATATCAACGTCATGCGCCAAGTGAAGATTGGCAAGGGGAGTATATTTTAGAGGTAAAATAATGCGTAAAAAATGACCGTTCTTTGAACAATAACGCTATAATTAGTATGCGTTTTTTATACATCATTAAAGAGGTTTTTATGTCGAAGAAAAAAGCAAAAAAATTAGCAGCCATTGAATTGCCCAGTACATTCAATTCATCAGTGCAAAATCCGGTTGCAAAATTTGCACATCATTTTAATAACGCTGTATTTTTCCGTGATCGCACCGCGTATTCACGCAAAAACAAACACCAAGGCACAGAGCCTTTCTCTCTCTATTTACACGCAGTCGTGACATTATAGAGAGAAAGGTTCAGGCACTTTTTAGCTAATTTCAAATTTCAAACAAAATATCCAGCATTTCCATTAACGTCGTCACGCCATAGATAGTCAAACCGGGAATGGCATTTTTGGGCGCATTGGCTTTGGGAATGACTGCTTTTTTAAATCCATGTTTAGCGGCATCATTTAAACGCGCATGACCGTTTGCCACAGGCCGAATCTCTCCATTGAGTCCCAATTCACCAAAGAAAAATGCCTCTTGCGATACCACTTTGTTTCGCAAACTCGACACGACACAGGCCACAATGGCGAGATCAGAACTGGTTTCACTAACGCGAATACCACCGACAACGTTGGCGTAAATTTCATCACTCGCTGTTGACAGTCCGCCATGGCGCGACAGCACCGCAAGCAACATGGCAAGGCGATTTTGATCAAGTCCTACCGCTAACCGACGCGGATTACCGTATTGGCAATCGGTGACTAAGGCTTGTATTTCAACAAGTAAAGGACGCGTCCCTTCCCAAAGGACGGTAACAACGCTACCTGACGAGGGCGTTTCAGCGCGATTTAAGAACATTGCAGACGGATTTTTCACTTCTTTGAGGCCTGAGCCGTCCATTGCAAAAAAACCTAATTCCCCAACACTGCCAAAACGATTTTTATCCGCGCGTAGGACGCGATAACGCGCATCATCTGTTGAAGCAAGCATCACTTGTGTATCGACAATGTGACTCAGTGTCATCGGGCCTGCGAGTGAATGATCTTTGGTGACGTGACCGACCATAAAAATTGATACATTATGCTGCTTGGCATATTGCGTGAGATAACTGGCAGATTCACGCACTTGCGACACACTGCCGGCAGCTGATTCGCAGTGCGGTGCGTACATGACTTGAATCGAGTCAATGACAAGCATTTGTGGTGCAATATCATTTAAGACATCGCAAATGCGCTCCACAGACGTTTCAGCGAGCATGAGAATTTTATCAGCGGGTAATTTCAACCGATTGGCGCGTTCTGCAATTTGCTGAAGGGATTCTTCACCCGATACATATAAGACTGAAATATCGCGTGCCGCAATGTTTGCAATGGCTTGAAGCAAAAGCGTACTTTTTCCCGCACCCGGTGCACCGCCAATTAATACCACACTGCCGCGAACAATGCCGCCACCTAAAACACGATCAAATTCAGAAATTCCGCTGGAAATGCGCTCCGCTTGTGATAAATTGACCTCAGATAAACGTTTTACTTCAGAGCGATTGCCTGCGTAGCCGCTGCTTGATGGGTGCTTTTCTAAGGCGGCAGGCGCAAGGCGAACCTCTTTAATAGTGTTCCATTCGCCACAACTCGCACATTGTCCATTCCAGCGTGGATAATCCGCGCCACATTGATCGCAGACGAAAGCGGTTTTTGTTTTTTTGCTCATGGAGAGAATTCGTTAGATTAAGCGTATTTTTAACAAGAGTTTAGCGCAATTATACGATAAAATGCTTTATCATTTGTCAATTTTCCATTTTTCAGCACAGACGTTGGAGTTTATTCATGCACATTATTTTGTTAGGCGGCCCCGGTTCAGGTAAAGGCACGCAAGCGCAGTTTATTACCGAAAAGTATCGTATTCCTCAAATCTCCACAGGCGACATGCTACGTGCTGCGGTGCGTGAAGGATCACCTTTAGGGGTTGAAGCAAAAAAAGTCATGGATGCGGGCGGTCTTGTGTCTGATGATATTATTTTAGGGTTAATTAAAGAGCGTATTAAACACGATGATTGCGTGAACGGCTTTTTGCTCGATGGTTTTCCACGCACGATTGTGCAGGCGGAAGGCTTGAAAAAAATGGGCGTGGTGATTGATACGGTCATTGAAATTGATGTGTCGGATGAACAAATTGTCACGCGCATGGCTGGGCGTCGCGTGCATACGCAATCAGGTCGTAGCTATCACGTTCAATTCAATCCGCCTAAAGTTGAAGGGATTGACGATTTAACAGGTGAGGCGTTAATTCAACGTGATGATGATAAAGAAGAAACTGTGCGTAAACGTTTAGCGGTTTATCATGAGCAAACCAAGCCTTTAGTGGATTATTACGCCGCACCTGAGCAACATGTCAAATTCAGCTCAATCAAAGGTGTTGGCAGTGTCGACGAAATTTCAGCGAAAATTTTTGCAATATTAGGATAGGAAAATGGCAGGGAAAACGTTATACGATAAACTTTGGGCAGACCATGTTGTGCATACGGAAGAGGATGGTTCATGCTTAATTTATATTGATCGGCATTTAGTGCATGAAGTCACCTCACCGCAAGCCTTTGAAGGATTACGTTTAGCGAACAGATTGCCTTGGCGCGTGTCGCGTAATTTAGCGGTTGCGGATCATAATGTGCCAACAAATCATCGTGATCGTGGGATTGCCGATCCCGTCTCGCGTTTACAGGTGG
>CAJBJW010000331.1 GCA_903953455.1 uncultured Pseudomonadota bacterium
AGAAACGCTTGGCGCAAACTGGGGCGTTGATGAGCCGCGTGAATCGGTATTGGTGTTTATCGGGCGCAATTTGCTCAAACAAGATATTCAAGAAGCGCTCGACAGTTGCAGAGTGCAATAAAAATGCTCATTCGTTTAAAAGGGGGACACGTTTTTGACCCTGCACAAAATTTAAACGGTGACATTTGCGATATTTGGTTTGCAGACGGTTTCATTGTGTCAAAACCTGACGATACAAGAATGCCTGATGTGGATTATGATATTTCAGGTAAAATTGTCATGGCTGGTGCGGTGGATATTCACAGTCATATTGCTGGTGGTAATGTGAATACAGCGCGTTTGTTATTGCCTGAGCAGCATCGAAATTTTGTGGCGCGAAACCTCAATCATGCGTTTAGCACCGCCCGTTGGTCGAGTACCGAAATTGGCTATCGTTACGCGCAAATGGGTTATACCACCGTTGTTGAACCTGCGATTTTGCCCGCGAATGCGCTAGATGCCCATTTTCAAATGGCCGATATTCCCATTATTGATACAGCGGGTTTAGCCATTTTAGGCAATGATGATTTTTTGTTGCGGTTATTACGCGCTAAAGCGAGTCAAAACCAGATTAATGATTATGTTGCATGGACGTTGCATGCTACAAAATGTCTAGGCTTGAAAGTGATTAATGCAGGTGGCGCGAATGCGTTTAAAAACAATGTGCGCTCTTTTGATTTAGATGACATTGTGCCTGATTATGGGGTGAGTTCTCGACATATTTTGCAAACGCTACAACGCGCCGCGTGTGAAATTGAACTCCCGCATCCTGTTCATGTTCATTGCAATAATTTAGGTATTCCAAATAATGTAGATACCGCCATTGCCACCATGCAAGCTGCGCAAGGTTTGCCAATGCACTTAGCGCATATTCAATTTTACGGTTACGGCAATCAAGGTGAACGCGGATTTTCTAGCGAAAGTGCAAAACTCATCGACGCATTTCATAAACATCGTAATATCACAATGGACGTAGGCCAAGTGCTATTTGGTCAAACGGTCACCATTTCAGGTGATGTGATTGCACAATTTAGCCGCCGTGACGATGCCTCGCCTCAAAAATGGGTTATCTGGGATGGCGAATGTCAAGGCAGTGGCGGCGTGGTGCCATACCGTTATCAACCTACAAGTTTTGTGAATAGTTTGCAGTGGTTGATTGGTTTAGAAATTTTTTTGTTAGCCCAAGATCCTTGGCGATTGTTTTTTACAACCGACCATCCAAATGGCGCACCTTTTACGTGTTATCCGCAACTGATTCGTTTACTGATGGATTATGATTATCGCTTGGAATGTATTTCACAATTGCACCCCCAAGCGGTAGAAATGACGTTAGTCAAAGACTTAAAAAATGAATTTTCGCTTTATGAAATTGCCATTATGACACGCACCGCAGCCGCGCAAATGTTGGGATTAAAAGATCGAGGGCATTTATTAGCGGGTGCAATTGCGGATATTGCCGTATATGACGTGCGGCAAAATAAAGAAAAAATGTTTCGTTCTGCGGCGCTTGTGTTTAAAAATGGCGACTTAGTGGTTAAAAGTGGTGACGTGCAAATACGCAAAAAAGCCACCACACAAATTATGCAACCGCCTTTTGATGCCCAAATTAGACGCGACGTTCAACATTATTATGATCAGTTTTATAATTTGAAGTTGCATCATTTTGAAGTGGAAAACGTCAGTGCAAGTCAATTGGATGAAGAGCGTTTTACCACGCATGCTTGCGGTAAACCTTACGAGGTATTAAATGAGCGTTAACCCAGTGCAACACATTCCCGTAATTGTGATTACAGGCTTTTTAGGCAGTGGAAAGACCACTTTGCTCAATTCCCTGTTAACGCATTTGCCAAAATCAGCGGTGATTATTAACGAGTTTGGCACGGTTCCCATTGATCAAGATTTATTGCAAAAACATCACGCGCCCAAAGCAACATTAGTGGGTGGGTGTTTGTGTTGTCAAACGCGCGATGCGCTAATGCCATTACTTAAAAATTTACGCATGGCGTGGGACAGTCAAAGCGAAAAAACGTTTGATTATGTCATTATTGAAACCAGCGGCGTTGCTAATCCTGAACCCGTTTTAGATATAGTATTAACACAAAAATGGCTATCGGCGCGTTATCGCTTGCAAGGTGTTATCAGCACATTTTCGGCTATTTCGGATGAAAACTTGTCGCGCTTTCCACAAATGCAAGCGCAACTTGCATGGGCAGATACCGTTGTTTTAACGCACACCGATTTAGTCACGCCCCTGCAGCAGCAAAAATGTTTAGCAAAAATTG
>CAJBJW010000332.1 GCA_903953455.1 uncultured Pseudomonadota bacterium
CTCACAAACTTAATTGCACAGACTTATGAATTATCACAATCTGATGCAGAACAGGCCAAAAAAAAAGGAGAGTTACCTGAAGGATACCACAGTAATATTTTGGAACCGTTTAAACAAAATATCGTGCAGCAAATTCAACGTAGCATTCAGTTTTTCAGTGCATCACAAAATAATCATCAAATTGACAGCATAATTTTATCGGGTGGATGCGCATCTATTTCAGCTATAGATAAATTAGTTTCTGATGCGCTAAATATACCAACGTATATAGCAAATCCATTTATTGATATGTCGTATTCGTCAAATATCAATCTTACAAATCTAAGTGAAAATGCATCATCACTTTTAGTGGCTTGTGGTTTAGCGTTACGAAATTTTGACTGATGGTAAAGATCAATTTATTGCCATGGCGAGAAATACAGCGAAAAGAAAAACAACAACGCTTTTTCATTTTGTTAAGTCTGTCGCTTATTATAGTGTTGTCTATTTTTGTTTTGATTCACATTTACATTGCCAATCAACAATCTTTTCAGATTCAACGAAATACCATGCTGCAATATGAAATGACAATGCAAGATAAAAATATTTCCGCAATGAATATTCTTGATTCGAAAACGAAACAAATTATCAGAAAAATAAATGATATCAATATGTTGCAAAAAACGCGCTTAGACACAATCGGTTTACTGAATAAGCTCGCACCTGTCATGCCTAGCACGGTATTTCTGACCAAATTAACTCGGGTTGATCACGAAATTATTATTGAAGGTAAAGCACAATCTAGTGGGGCGTTATCAGAATTTATGCAACAAATTGAAAATGAAGCGTTATTTCAAGTGCCTATAATCGAAAAAATGAAAACATCTGATGATGCAAGTATCGAAAATGTAAAAACTAATGATAATTTTCAATTATTTACACTTCATTTTCAGCAACGCAATAAAAATTAAAACAATAGCAATATGAAACGCCCTCATATAGATTTAGTCAATATTAACTGGGATTTAAACTCCGCATGGCGTTGGCCTGCACCCATTAGAGTCGCAGTCATCATTTTTAGTACATTATTATTGGCAATTATTTGCTTTAATTACGATACACAAAACGAACTCAACGAATTGCAAATACTAAAAAAAAATGAAATGCAATTGAAAACGGTATTTGAAATCAAACAAAAACAAACAGGTGATTTACTTGATCAACAGGCACAATTCAATGTTATTGAGTCACAATGGCTAGACATGGCCGTTAAAATGCCTAAAGAAGAAAGTGCATCAACATTGCTACATACAATTTCTCAAATGGGGATTCATTATAATTTGGAATTCAAATCACTAAAGTTACTGCCTAAAGTTACCCAAAATATTTTCGAAGAATTACCAATTCATATGGAAGTGATTGGAAAATACAATGATTTATATGCATTTATGAGCGAACTAGAGCAACTCGTGCCCTTAGTCACACTTCATGATCTCACAATTTCATTACAAGACAACCTGCAAACTAATAAATTAAATAATCGATTGGTGTTGAGCCTTTTAATAAAAGCATATCGTGAAAGCCCAAGTGAAAATATCAAAAAAAATGTTGCACAATAAACACATTTTATTCTCATTTTTTCACGTTATCTTGATGATAATTACAACAATTATGTTAACAGCGTGCGATAATACAGCCAATACAAGCGATTTAAGCCAATATATTGCTCATGTTAAATCCACTACACAAAATGCGATTCCCACTTTAACAACAATTACTCAAATAGATGCTTTAGTTTACAAACAAGACAATATACAGCGAAATCCTTTTTCACCTTCTTTGAAAGTTGAAAACAAACCTGCACAACGTCTAAACACTAATCGAATTAAAGAGCCTCTTGAGTCTATTGCATTAAGTCATTTACACATGGTTGGGACAGTACAAATTGATTCACTTTTTTGGGCGTTAATCAAAGACGATGAAAATCATCTCTATCGCGTGAAAAAAGGAAATTATTTAGGTGAAAATGCAGGAAAAATAACACATATTGACACTGCAAAAATTGAATTAATGGAAATAATTTCAAATGAACAGGGGTTGTTTAGTGAAAATCACGCAAAATTACTTTTAACTCAATGAATTTAAATGCTTAAATATACGACTTTAATTTGTTTATCAGTGTGTTTAACGCCTCTGTGTTTACTGGCAAGTAGTGATGAAAAAATACACGAATCTATTGCATCTATTGATAGTGAAACGCGAAACCATTACACAGGTAAAAGATTAACTTTAAATTTTCAAGATATTCCAGTTCGTCAAGTTATGGCAATTTTAGCGGAATTTACAGGAAAAAATATTGTTGTAAGTGAAGAAGTGGTGGGAAACATTACCTTAAAATTAGATAATGTGCCATGGGATGAAGTACTTGATTTTATTATGGTTACTAAAGAACTTGGTCAGTATGAATCAGGTAATGTGACTTTAATTGCACCAATTGATAAAATCAAAAATTACAAAGAAAAACAGCAACAAATGGAAGATACACTTGAAAAATCAAATCCGCTGATAATCGAGTACATAAAAATAAATTACGCTAAAGGCGAAACGCTGCGCAATATTTTAAACGGTGTCAATCTTGCCAACGCAAGCAGTTGTGAAACAGATGAACCACAAAGGCATCACATTATGGGTGCAAACGACACCATGAATACGGAGTTTCGTGAAGCGCTAAATGATGTGCGCAATTTGCCATTTGAGCCGACCAATTCTTTTCAAGGGAATAAATCATATTTCACTGCGGCAGGAAGAAACGGATTGAGAAATTATAGCGAAACAACTAAAAAATCAATGGATGAACTCGAAGAAAAAAATTTTTTATCATCGAGAGGCACGGTAGTTGTGGATTCGCGAACAAATACGTTAATTGTAAAAGATACCGCTAACAAAGTGGACGAAATCAAAAAATTGGTAGCTCAATTAGATGTGCCGGTGCAGCAAGTGATGATTGAATCACGAATAGTGATTGCTGATGATGCCTTTGCAAAAAGTTTAGGCGTTAAATTTGGTGCGAGCAATCAAAGTATGATTGATAATAATGCGCTTTCGATAGGCAGTCGTAATAGTAAAAAAGGTAGTTCAAGTGCAAATCCCAATTTAGTGAATGATTCATTAATCGATTTAGGGGCTCAATCTATTGGTAGCACACCGATTGGTGCACTAGGCATGACATTAGCTAAAGGCGCGGATTATGTTTTAAATTTAGAGGTTCAAGCACTACAATCTGATGGCCGTGGTGAGAGTATTTCAAATCCACGCGTTATGACAATGAATCGCTGCACTGCCTATATTACGCAAGGTGTTCAAATACCTTACACTACGGCGCTCCCTGCGGGATCAACAGCAATTGCACAAACATTATTCAAAGACGCGACGCTTGCCTTAAACGTCACGCCAAATATTACACCCAATGGCTCAGTGCTAATGAATTTAGTGATTAAAAAAGATAATGTAAATGAAGCAGCTAGTATGGAACTCACAGGAAACAAAGTACTTGATAAACGAGAAATTCAAAGTTCAGTTTTAGTACAAGATGGTGAAACAATTATGCTGGGTGGTGTTTATGAGGATAGCGAATCATTAACAAAAAATAAAATTCCTTTTTTGGCCGACCTTCCTTTAGTGGGTGATTTTTTTACAAATAGCGCAAATAAGAATACAAAAAAAGAACTGTTAATTTTCGTCACACCAAAAATTGTCCCGACAATTTAAGGTTTTAATAATTAACGAAAATAACGCTGTATAACAAGTGTATATACTAAAATTAACAAAATAAGACAGGACGCATGAAACAATCTGAAAATATTTATTTAGTGGGATTGATGGGCGCAGGTAAAACCACCATTGGGCGACAATTGGCTCGGACATTAAAAATCCCATTTTATGATAGCGACAAAGCCATTGAAGAACGCACAGGAGTTGATATTCCTACCATTTTTGAATTTGAAGGAGAAGAAGGTTTTCGTAATCGTGAACAAAAAATGATTCAGCAGCTCACGGAAATCAAAGGCATCGTCATGGCGACTGGGGGTGGTGCGGTCTTACGTGAAGAAAATCGTAAATTACTCAGTGAAAATGGCTTTGTCATTTACTTGCATTGTGACGTTGATAAACTTCTTGAGCGCACACGTCGTGATTCACAGCGACCATTATTAAATACACAAGATCCTAAAGAACGTCTTGAAAGCCTATTTGATCAACGCAAACCACTATATACATCAATTGCTGATTTCACTATTGATACGGGTATTCTCCAAAGTAAAGACGTTGTCACGCAAATTTTGGACGTTTACGAGTCTATTCAAAATTAAATTTTTAGGGTTTTAGTATGAAAATATTAACCGTTGCTTTAGATGATCGCAGCTATCCTATCTATATTGGTGAAAAGCTATTAAGTGATGAGAGTTTATTAACACGCCATATTAAATCAAAGCAAGTTGTTATTGTCAGTAATGAAATTGTAGCGCCACTTTATTTGCAAAGCGTACAGCAACATCTTAGCGCATTTGAAGTGGCAAGTGTTATTCTCCCTGATGGTGAACAATACAAAACGCTTGAATCACTAAATCGTATTTTTGATATGTTGCTCGCCCATAAATTTAGCCGTAATGCAACATTGATTGCGCTGGGCGGTGGAGTAATAGGTGATATGGGCGGATTTGCGGCGGCATGCTATCAACGTGGTATTGCCTTTATTCAAATACCAACCACGTTACTCGCACAAGTCGATTCCTCCGTTGGAGGCAAAACAGGCGTTAATCATCCATTAGGTAAAAATATGATTGGGGCCTTTTATCAACCCCAAGCAGTTATTATTGACGTCGATGTATTGGCTACACTTGATGACCGACAATTTGCTGCTGGTCTGGCTGAAGTGATCAAATATGGTTTAATTAGAGACATCGATTTTTTTTGTTGGCTAGAAGACAATATGGATAAACTCTTAGCTCGAGATAAAGATGCTCTTATCTATGCGATTGAATATTCTTGTAAAACAAAAGCGGATGTTGTCGCAGAAGATGAGCATGAAGGTGGAGTTCGGGCCACACTAAATTTAGGACATACTTTTGGACATGCCATTGAAACAGGGATGGGATATGGTCGCTATTTGCATGGTGAAGCGGTGGCTATTGGAACATGTCTCGCTGCTGATTTATCAAAGCGAAAAGGTTCACTCACTGCAGTAGATGTGACACGAATAATTACCTTATTCGAACATAGTCATTTGCCCGTTACATCACCAACTGGTTTAAGTTCATCGCAATTTATTGATTTAATGTCTGTTGATAAAAAAAATGTAGACGGAAATATTCGCGTAATTTTGTTAGAATCTATTGGAAAAGCAACACTGCCCATCGCCATTGATAGGCTTTCTTTGATACAAACTTTAGAAAATTTATGACCGACAATGCCGCAACTTTAACTGATCTAAATAACGATGTGTTCGATAATGCATTTGATATTTTGCCGCTTATTACAAAGGAACGCACTCAAAAATTTGAATTATTGTTGCATTTTATTCCAAATTTGAAGCAACATTTGATTGTTTCTGGCGCGCATGGCATTGGAAAAACACTATTACTTGACATGCTCTACGATATCGACAGTGATGCTTGGCAATGTTGTTTTGTGCAAGGCAGTGGGGAATTGAGCTTTGAAACTATTGAAGCGCAATTAACTAAATCTATGATACGTAATAAACATGAATCGCTTGCGCGAGCTTTTCAAGATGCCCAAGATAAACATAAGAAAATTGTTTTAATCGTTGATGATGCAGGCTTGTTAGTATCCGGATTAATCACGACACTTGTCGAATACGCCACATCGAATCCAGTGTTGAAGCTTATTTTGTCATTTACACCTGAAACACGCCAAAAATATCGCAAAACAGATCGTGTTTTAGATAATTTTTATCTAATCGATATTCCACGTTTAAATCAAGAACAGTCGGCTTACTTTCTACAACATCTAGCAACAAAACCGC
>CAJBJW010000333.1 GCA_903953455.1 uncultured Pseudomonadota bacterium
CAAACTTACTCGATGATGATGGTTTTCTATTAATTTATGGACCATTTCAAATGGAAGGCACTTTTACCACAGATTCCAATAAAGAGTTTCATGAAACATTAAGTTCGGCTGGCGTTTCCGAATGGGGATTGAAAGATGTTGCGGATTTAAAAAAAGCCGCAGCAAACCATGGGCTAGAATTAAAAGAGCAAATCGACATGCCCGCTAATAACTTCTCGCTAATATTTGGCAGAAAATAATAATATCAACAATTTTAGGAGTTCAGTGTAATGAGTAAAGTACTAAATGAAGTTTTATTAGCAAACCGTAACTATGTATCTGGCTTTGAAAAAGGCGACTTAGCTATGCCTCCAGCACGCCACTTCGCTATTTTAACGTGTATGGATGCACGCTTAGATCCTGCGAAATATGCAGGTTTATCAGAGGGAGATGCGCATGTTCTTCGTAATGCAGGTGGTAGAGCGAGTGATGATGCAATTCGCTCACTCGTTATTTCATACAAACTGCTCGGCACAAAAGAATGGTTTGTTATTCATCACACAAATTGCGGCATGGAAACATTCACTGACGATATTATGCGTGGATTGCTTGCAAGCAGTTTAAAAACGGCCACTGTTGATGAACATGGCTGGCATGATTGCTGTGAAGGCGGCGGTTCGCATGAAGCAAAACATATTTCATGGCTCACAATTAGTGATTTAGCACAAAGTGTTGTGGAGGATGTGGTTCGCATTAAAAACCATCCTCTCGTACCATCCGATATTCCTGTTTATGGCTACATCTATGATGTAAAAACCGGTGCATTAATTGAGGTTCCTGAAGCGACTGCTGCTGGAAAATAAGTTATGGAGAAGTGTTCGGCCGTTATTATCGGGGTGGGTCCAGAAGCAGGCTTAGGCGCTACGCTTGCTAAATATTTTGCCAAAAAAGGCTTGCATGTTTACATTGCTGGTCGACATGAAGAAAGACTTGAATGGGTTGCCAATGGTATTCGAAAATCTGGATGCGTGGTAACCACCATAGTTGCCGATGCAACGGTCGAATACGACGTTATCCATTTATTTAAAATCGTACAACAGAGTGGTCATCGAGTTGATATTGCTGTCTATAATGTCGACAGCAATATTCCATCACCCATATTAGAAACTAGCACTGACGCGTTCACTACCCTTTGGAAACAAAATTGTTTAGGGGCTTTATTTTTCGGAAAAGAAGCTATTAATGCAATGAAAAAAGCGGGAACAGGAACGTTATTTTTTACAGGTGCAACCGCTTCTTTAAGAGCAAAACCACCATTTACGGCTTTTGCGTCAGCAAAATTTGGATTAAGAGCCTTAGCCCAAGGTATGGCAAGGGAGTTTTCTCCACAGGGGATTCATGTTGTTCATACCATCATTGATGGTGTTATCGATGGAGAGAGAGCAAAGAAGCAATTTCCCGACTATGTTCAAGCGAAAGGAACAGACGGATTACTAGCGTTGAATGCGATAGCAGAAACGTATTGGGCAATTCATCAACAGCATCCTAGTGCATGGACACATGAGTTGGATTTACGACCGTTTAAAGAGCCGTTTTAAGTAGTGAAAATCGAAACGTTAACCAAATTATAAATATAAAAAGTAGGCTTAAAACCAATGAAAAAAACATTTCTATATGCTGAATTTCA
>CAJBJW010000334.1 GCA_903953455.1 uncultured Pseudomonadota bacterium
GTTGCCAAGCAACAAATAGCGATATGCGTATTGAAACGCCTACAGGATTAATTACGTATCCTGATGCCGCTGTTTTTTGTGACAAGCCTGAATTATCAGATAATCAATGCAGTTTATTGAATCCTGTCGTCATTGTCGAAGTGCTTTCACCTTCGACAAGACGTTATGATGAAAGCGGTAAATTCTCGCTTTATCGCAGCATTTCAACATTTAGTGATTATTTACTGATTGATTCTGAAAAAATATTCGTTCAGCATTTTCGAAAAATAGAAGGTAATGAATGGGTTTTACATGATTATTTTGAGATAGGCGATCAACTGTTCTTACATAGCATTCAAGAAACACTTTGTTTGCGTGAAATTTACGAAAATGTACAATTCTAACCATGTCTTGCTGTTAATTTTTGTCACAGTATTGTCATAATGACTAAATACACTTAGATTATCGTTAAACTACTTAAAAATATGATAAATGCCCCCTATGACAGATAAAATGATCCACGATATTGATTTACAAAAACCAGAACTTTATATCAATCGTGAACTCAGTATTTTAGAGTTTAACAAACGGGTTTTAGCGCAAGCCAAAGACGAAAGCGTCCCGTTGCTTGAGCGTTTGAATTATTTGTGTATTTCGTGTTCCAATTTAGATGAATTCTTTGAAGTGCGCGTTGCCAGCGTCATTGAAATGGTGACCATGGATCCTGATACGCGTGGCATTGATGGTTTAACACCTAATGAACAGTTGGATTTGATTTCAACTTACACGCGCAAATTAGTGACGGATCAATATGATGTGCTAAACACCATTTTATTGCCTAAATTAAAAGAAGAGAATATTCATTTTGTCCGCCGTCAACAATGGACTGAATCACAGAGTAAATGGCTGGAAACGTATTTCAATGAAGAAATTCTACCGATTTTAACGCCGGTTGGACTCGATTCTGCGCATCCATTTCCACGAATTTTGAATAAAAGTTTAAATTTCATTATTTCGCTAACAGGGAAAGATGCGTTTGGGCGAAATAGCGGTCGCGCTGTTCTGCAAGCGCCGCGTTCCTTGCCACGCACGATCAAATTACCCAGTAAAGAAACGGGCAGTGGTCCAAACGATTTTGTGTTTTTATCGTCAATTATTCATGCGTTTATCGATCAACTTTTTCACGGCATGATTATCAAAGGCTGTTATCAATTCCGTGTGACGCGAAACAGTGATTTTTTTGTTGATGATGATGCAATTGATGATTTGCTGCTTGCTGTACAGGGTGAGCTTGCCATGCGTAATTATGGCGATGAAGTGCGACTTGAGATTGATGCGAATTGCCCTGACGAAACGGTGTCGTTTTTACTGGGGCGTTTTGGTATGACGCGCGATCGGCTTTTTCTTGTTGATGGCCCAGTGAATTTGAGTCGCGTACAGGAAATTAATGATTTAATTTTAGATCGCCCTGAGTTGAAATTTACGCCATTTAAACCTACGATTCCAAATGAATTAGCGCGTCAAAAAGATATTTTTTCAGCGATTAAGCGCAACGATATTTTGCTGCATCAACCGTTTGAATCGTTCTCACCGGTGGTGGATTTTATTCGTCAAGCGGCGGCAGATCCCGATGTACTTGCCATTAAACAGACGCTTTATCGTACAGGCGCCAACTCGCCTATCGTTGGCGCACTAGTGAAGGCTGCGCGTAGCGGTAAAGTCGTCACGGTGGTGATTGAATTGCGGGCGCGTTTTGATGAAAAAGCCAATATTGATTTGGCCTCTAAACTCCAAGAAGCGGCTGTGCACGTTGTATATGGGGTGGTAGGTTATAAAACCCACGCCAAAATGTGTTTAGTGCTGCGCCGTGAAGGTAAACAACTGCGCAATTATGTGCATTTAGGCACCGGAAATTACCATCCTAAAACCGCGCAAATTTACACTGATTACGGGTTATTTTCATGTGATAAAGAATTAGGCGAAGACGTGCGCCGCGTTTTTACACAGCTCACCAGTTTGGGCAAAGTGACCAAACTCAATAAATTGCTGCAATCGCCTTTTACATTGCATAGCGGTTTAATGGAAAAAATCGAACGCGAAATCCGTCACGCAAAAGCAGGAAAACCCGCGAAAATTATTATTCAAGTCAATGCCGTGGTGGAACCACTAGCGATTCAAGCGCTCTATCGCGCCTCACAAGCGGGCGTGAAAATTCAAATGATTGTGCGCGGTATGTGTTGTTTGCGTCCCAATATTGCGGGTATTTCAGAAAATATTGAAGTTCGCGCCATTGTCGGACGTTTTTTAGAGCACGCGCGAATCTATGCGTTCCACAATGATGGCAATCAAGAAGTCTATGCGTCAAGCGCGGATTTGATGAATCGTAATATGTTTAAGCGAGTTGAGGTCTGTTTTCCCATTGAAAATAAAAAACTCGCCCAACGTATTTTGCGCAATTTGGACTTGTATTTAAACGATAATTCTCAAGCGTGGATTATGCAATCGGACGGTTCTTACGTTCGCGTGACGCGTGGGAAAGACGAACCCATTATTCAAGCACAGGCAATGCTATTACTTGAGGCACAAACAGGGTAATGTTCATAAATTGTGCTAAAATCTGAGCTATTCGTTTAGGTTTTAGCACCCTTATTGTGACATTATGGAAAAAATAAAAGTATTATTTGTTTGTATGGGCAATATTTGCCGCTCTCCTACCGCTGAAGGCGTTTTCACGCATTTAGTCCATTCTCAAAAAATAGCGCCTCTTTTTCAGATTGATTCCGCAGGGACGCACGCTTATCACATTGGTGACGCCCCTGATTTGCGCTCGCAAAAAACCGCGTTAAATCGCGGTATTGATATCAGTCATTTGCGTGGGCGAAAAGTCATTTTCGGTGATTTTGACGATTTCGATTTTATTCTTGCGATGGATGATGCGAATCATTCTATTTTGATGAATGCGTGTCCTACGCAACATCAACACAAAATTTCCCATTTCCTCAGTTTTGCTCCCCAACTCAAGACCCGCGAAGTGCCTGATCCTTATTATGGCGGCGCACAAGGTTTTGATCGCGTATTTGATATGATTGAGGCGGCAAGTGAGGGATTTTTAAATCATCTGCGCGCTGAAAAGCGGTTAGGATAAATTATGGCAATTGTAACGAATACACTCAATTATTTAGATGGTGAAACGCATTTAGAAGGCTTCTTTGCGTTTGATGATGCCATTGTCGGTCAGCGTCCAGCGGTCATTGTCAGTCACGCGTGGGCGGGGCGAAGTGAATTTACGTCAGAGAAAGCCATTAAGTTGGCTGAACTGGGGTCTGTTGGTTTTGCGCTGGATATGTATGGTGCGGGAAAATTAGGTCAAACCGATGAAGAATGTGGCGCGTTGATGCGTCCTTTCGTCGAAGACCGCGCGTTGCTGCAAAAACGCATTGGCGCAGCGCTTGCCAATGTGCGATTACTCCCTTGGGTGGATGATAAAAATATTGCCGCCATGGGCTTTTGTTTTGGTGGACTGTGTGTCCTCGATTTAGCGCGGACAGGCGCGAACGTCAAAGGTGTGGTGAGTTTTCACGGTTTATTGCACGCACCGGCAAATTTAGACAATCCCAAAATAACCGCTAAAGTGCTTGCCCTTCATGGTCACGATGACCCGTTAGTACCGACCGCGCAAGTGGCCGATTTTCAATCTGAAATGACAAAAGCCGGCGCTGATTGGCAGTTGCACACGTATGGGAATACCGTGCATGCTTTTACGAATCCGCTGGCGAGTGATTTTGCGGCAGGGTATCAATTTTCCCCAAATGCCAATCGTCGCGCGTGGCAAGCAACGGAAGATTTTCTTGCAGAAATTTTTGCTAATGCGTAGGTCAATTTAGCATTAATAACCACTGGATGCTTTTTCCTTCAACTTTAATAATAAGAAACTACCATGAACGCATTTACTGAAGTATTTTTATTGATGTTTACCGCTGTGACAGTAACGCAATATTGGCTGGCAAGACGACAAGCCGCTTATGTTCTCGCCAATAAAGAGTCTGTTCCATCGGCGTTTGCACAAACTGTGTCGCTTGTCGCGCATCAGAAAGCAGCCGACTACACGCTTGCAAAATCGAAACTCGGCGATATTGAGCGTGGTCTTGGCGTGGTGTTAATTTTAGGGCTGACGATTTTTGGCGGTATTAACGCGGTGTTTGAATTTTGCGCGGCGCATATTGCCTCTCCGTTAATGGCGGGCGTGAGTGCGATTGCGTTGTTAACGCTTTTTATGTCGCTTTTTGAAATGCCAGTGAGTTGGTATGGCACGTTTGTTATCGAAGAAAAATTCGGTTTTAACAAAAGCACGCCCGCACAATTTTTCAAAGATGAAATCATGCAATTAACCCTTGCAGCCGTGATTGGTTTGCCAATTCTTGCGCTGGTGCTTTGGGTGATGGACAGTGTGGGTGAATATTGGTGGGTGTGGGCTTGGGCGATTTTAATTAGTTTTTCATTGTTGATGAGCTGGTTATTTCCGACGTTAATTGCACCGTTATTCAATAAATTTACGCCTATGGAAGATGGAGCGCTGAAAACGCGTATTTCGGGATTGCTTGAGCGTTGTGGTTTTAACAGCCAAGGCATTTTTATTATGGATGGCTCAAAGCGTTCGGGGCATGGTAATGCGTATTTTACGGGAATTGGCAATAATAAACGCATTGTGTTTTATGATAATTTAGTTGCGTCACTCGATGATGAAGAGCTTGAAGCGGTATTAGCGCATGAGCTTGGGCATTTTAAACGCAAACACGTGGTGAAAATGCTCATTACCTCGTCTATTACCAGTTTGATTGGTTTTGGACTGTTGGGGTGGATGATTAAAGAAGATTGGTTCTTTACGGGTTTAGGTGTGTCGCAGCCGTCGAATGCAGCAGCGCTGTTGTTATTTATGTTAATCGCACCAATTTTTACCTTTTTCATGCAGCCGGTTAGCGCGTATTTTCAACGCAAATTTGAGTTTGAAGCCGATGATTTTGCCGCGCAACACGCGCAGGCAAGCCGACTCGTTAGTGGTCTTGTGAAATTGTATGAAGAAAATGCGAGTACGCTCACGCCTGATCCGCTTTACGCATCATTTTATTATAGTCACCCGCCCGCAGCGGTGCGTATTGCCCATCTAATGGGCAACAAATGAGTGTTGATACGCTTGAAGGGTTAGTCCTTGCCCATTTAGGGCAAGGCATTGCGGTAGAACACAATGGCGACATCATTTTATGTCAGCCGCTGAGAAAATTAGACACAGTGACCGTTGGCGATCGCGTCTTATGGTCACTCGTCGCGCCCGAACAAGGGCGCATTGAAGCCATTTTGCCGCGTCGCTCTGTGTTGACGCGGCCTTCTCGCAACGAGAAAATTCGCCCTGTTGCCGCCAATATTGATACCGTTTATGTTGTGTTTGCCGTTGAGCCGTATTGCGATTTTCTCTTGCTCGATCAATACCTCGCCATTTGTGAAAATCGCAATTTCAATGCCGCATTGATTTTAAATAAAACCGATTTACCTATTGCACCCGATATTGAAGCCGAACTCGCTACTTATGTGAATTGCGGCTATGCACTCTACCGCGTCAGTGCAACTAGTCCAGACACGTTAGGTGAGCTTAAACAAGCCATGCGCGGTCAAGTCAATATTTTTACGGGACAATCGGGCGTGGGGAAATCGACACTCACCAACGCCATTATTCCCGACAAACAACACAAAACCAATACCGTTTCCGCAACCACAAAACATGGACGACACACGACTACGGCGGCAACGCTTTACCATTTGCCCGAAGGCGGTGATTTAATTGATACGCCGGGCGTGGCCATTTTTGGTTTAGCCGATATTTCGCCAGCGCAACTCGCGCAAGGGTATCGAGAATTTTCCCCTTATTTAGGACAATGCCAATTTAACGATTGCAGCCATAATTTAGATAAAGGCTGTGAAATACGAGCGGCTGTTGAGCGCGGTGATATTTCCACGTCGCGTTATTTACGA
Source organism: uncultured Pseudomonadota bacterium (assembly GCA_903953455.1). Lineage (GTDB taxonomy): Bacteria > Pseudomonadota > Gammaproteobacteria > Methylococcales > Methylomonadaceae > UBA10906. The sequence continues at coordinate 6,004 of CAJBJW010000334.1, forward strand.
TTTTTAAAATTACACGAAAAAATGTGAGCATGATGA
>CAJBJW010000335.1 GCA_903953455.1 uncultured Pseudomonadota bacterium
CATCGCCCATGCGGCTTTGAGCGTTAAACTTTTGGGTTGCTGAAATTCAATGGCAATCATCATGCCTTTGCCACGTGCTTCTTTTAGGAACTCATAGTTTTCACTCATGGCATTTAGGTTATGGATAATAGCACTGCCGCGTGTAAAACTATTTTCGACGAGTTTTTCATTTTCAATAACGTGCAATGTCGCAAGACCTGCCGCCATCGCCATATTGTTTTTAGCAAAGGTTGACCCATGCACAACCGCTCTATCCATACGGTTATAGACCGTGTCCATAATTCTATCGGTAATGGCAACGCCACCCACGGGAACAAATCCACCTGATAACGCTTTTGCCATGCAAATCATATCTGGCTGAACATTCCAATGATTCACCGCCCAGAATTTGCCTGTACGACCTAGACCAGTTTGCACTTCGTCAGCGACAAATAAAGTGCCATATTGTTTACATAAACGCTCAACTTCGGGTAAATAGTTATCATCAGGCATATTCACGCCTTTACCTTGAATAGGCTCCACGATAAAGGCGGCAACGTCTTTACCACTTAACGCTTTTTCGAGTGCGACGAGATCATTAAACGGTATCGCTTCACAACTTGGTAAAAGTGAACCGAAGCCTTCTTTGAAAATATTTTCACCATTAAGCGACAAGGCCCCCATCGTTAAACCATGGTATCCGTGTTCACAAAAAACGATTTTGTCGCGTTTTGTGGTGAAACGAGCAAATTTAATGGCGGCTTCAACGGCTTCTGTCCCTGAATTACAAAAGAACATTTTGGTTAAGTTGTCGGGTGTCGTTTTGAGAATTTCTTTTGCGAGTAGACCGCTTAAGATTGACACGTCAAGTTGAACCAAATTCGGTAATTCCAATGTGAGTGCTTCTTTGAGTGCTTCAATCACAGTGGGGTGATTTCGCCCAATCGCAAATACACCAAAGCCGCTGAGTAAGTCGAGATATTCTGTGCCTTCTTGGTCATAGAGATATTGCCCGATTGCTTTTTTATAGTGTCGGTCATAACCAATGGTTTTTAAAACACGCACCATTTGATTATTTAAAAATTGTTCATGCAAATCGAATTTATCGTTGCTGTGTTCTTCTAAAAGGTTGGCAATTTTGAATGTCATGGTTTTTTATAGTCCAAAATGGTTAGTGTTTAAATTTTTCTATTAATTCTTCAGTGGATAACACTTTATCGTACTGTGCTTTGTGTATTTCATTAATTGTTAAATCATTTTTAATACGCTTTAAAAACTCTTGGAAATCTGTGTTGATACAAAGTTTATTCATTGATTCCCAGTCTAAAGTGTCTTTTGATTTTGCTGGGTAAATAATTCTGCTTGAATCTGGGTCGGTTGTGTCTAAATGAATAAGACCGATGCCAAAGGAATTAGACAGTCGTTTTATTTCAGATAAAAAATCAGCATCTTCTGAAATTTCGGCTGCACATAAGTAGCCTTCGTGCGCCCATGAAGAATTTGAAACAGCTTGAAAAAAAGCTTCGCGCAAATTGGTAAAATTCAATTCACGTTTCAATTCAAACGAATAAAGTCGAATATTCATCACACCAAGTGCTTGGCTTAATTCGAGCGTACTTGGTTGCCAACTATCTATCGGAAAGCAACATCCAACAATATCAGGATGTAGCCATTCACCAAATTCTTTTTTACTGCTTTTAGAATGATTGATCGTTTTACAATAAACGTTTAAATAAAACTTGGCGAAATACACAAGCAAGGGATGTAAATCTTTTTCAAGGTAGTTTTTTTCTTTCTTGATTGTAACTGTTTTAATTTCGACTTGTTCAAAATCAATTTTGTTGGTCAAATTAAGCAGATAATAACGTCTAGGGCGGTTACCCGTATATCCAAAAATATCTCCAGCTTGACCGACTCTTGCGCTTAATGTTGCTTTTGGTGTTTTGCCGCTACTATTTAAATTTACGATATAATTTTTATCGGAAGCATAATCCCAAATTTCATCAATAGATAAAGGGCTTTTTACTTCCTTTAAAACTTTTTCAGCTAATTGTATAAATGTTAATGTTGCCATTTTAAACCCGTTTCCCACTCCAAGCCGGCAATACAATTAGAGAGCAAACTACCGTGAAAAATAATCCAATCGATAATAGTAATCCCATACTTGCCATGCCTTGATGATGCGTGAACGATAAACTCGAAAAAC
>CAJBJW010000336.1 GCA_903953455.1 uncultured Pseudomonadota bacterium
TGGTGGACATAACATTCCAACGGCAGCAATAGAGCGACGTTTTCCGCGAAGTTTGCATAATTTGCTCACTGATTTCAGTTATTTGGTTGATAAGACACATTGTTTTATGAATGACAGCGAATCGCCTGAGCTGATATTTGTGCAAGAAGGTCAACATTGAGAAATTATTAATCAAACGTTATTTAATCATTTGTTACAAAAGGCAGGGTTATGAAAGAAATTAGCCAAGACACGCAAAATATACTTACAACACTTAAAAAAGTAGCTACCGAAACGCTAGAACGTAAACAGCGATTGGGCGAATATGCCGTTGTGTGGCATCAGGGTAAACCCGTCATTCTTGAACCTAAAAGCAAATAACCGTCGTGTGGAAAGAGCCGATTTTTGATTGTAATGAACAAGAAATGGACGATATTTTTGCGGATGTGAATAAATTGCCTGTTTTATAATCGCGAGGAAAGTATGAAAACCGGAGAAATTGCATGATTTCAAATGAAGCCAGTATGAAATTTTTGGAAGACCATATTCCCGAATTAGCAGATGCCGCTTTTACACAAGCCTATTGGCAAGCATTGGCGAATGGTAGTAGCGTGTTAAAAGTTGAAAAAGGCGAAATTATTGAAGTATTTCCCGATGGTTCACGCAAGTTTATTAAAAAAATCAATCCTTTAATTCCGGTGCCATTGGGGAAAAAACGGATTACGCAATGAATGATGAGCCACGTTTAAGAATGTTTGCGGGGGCAAACGGTTCAGGAAAAAGTACCTTAAAATCCGTTATCAATCCGGCTTTGCTTGGCGTTTACATTAATCCCGATGACATTGAGCGTGAAATAAAAGAATTTGGATTTCTTAATTTAGCGGCTTATCGTGTTAGTACCAATGAAAAAGAAGTGCTAACTTTTTTTAAAAATTCGACATTATTGGCAATGGCTGATTTACTTGACGATGTTGAGAATCTTCGTTTCACAGATAACAAACTTGTTTTTTTGGGTGTTAATATAAATTCTTATTTCGCATCGGTTGCATCGGATTGTATTCGACAAAAATTACTCGAAACCGCAACATAGTTCACATTTGAAACGGTTATGTCATCGCCTGATAAAGTTGATTTTTTGAAAAAAGCACAACAACTGGGATTTCGAACTTATTTATATTACATCACGACAGAAGATCCCATTATTAATGTATCGCGTGTTCAGCATCGTGTAAAAATGGGCGGGCATCCTGTACCAACAGACAAAATCATCAATCGTTATCAACGCTCACTTGATTTACTTTTTTATGCGGTAAAAGCCAGTAATCGCGCCTATATTTTTGATAATTCAGGAAATGAACGCATTTGGTTAGCTGAAATAACCGACGGACAAGAGCCTGAAATGAAAACAGAGTACATGACTGATTGGTTTAAAACGGCACTGTGGGATAAATTTTAATGAACAACATCGGCAAACCCGAACGCGACACACAAAACCGCGTAATTGCATTATTTCGTGATGAATTGCATTACCGTTATTTGGGCGATTTTCACGAGCGTGAAAATAACAGTAATATCGAAGAATCCATACTCACCGCGTATTTAACCAAAAAAGGCTATCATGCCCCGCAAATCAGCGCAGCGATTGGCAAGTTACAAAACGAAGCCAACAATCACAGCCAAAATCTTTATCATAAAAATAAAGCTGTTTATAGTTTATTGCGCTACGGTGCGCCCGTGAAAACGAGTGCCAGTGAAAACACGCAAACGATTCATTTTATTGATTGGAAAAATCCCACTGAAAATGATTTTGCGATTGCGCAGGAAGTGACGCTAAAGGGCAAGCAGACCCGCCGCCCCGATTTGGTGTTATATGTGAACGGTATCGCCATAGGCGTGATTGAACTCAAAAACAGCCGCACATCCATTGGCGATGGTATTCGACAAAATTGTTCCAATCAACGCCCAGAATTTAACGAGTGGTTTTTTTCGACCGTGCAATTTATCTTTGCGGGTAATGATAGCGAGGGGTTGCGTTATGGGACGATTGGCACACAAGAAAAGTATTTTTTAAGCTGGAAAGAAAACGAACAGGAAAACGACCGCTACAAACTGGATAAGTATCTGCTCAAAATGGGCGAAAAATCGCGCTTAATTGAGTTGATGTTTGATTTTGTATTATTTGATGGCGGTGTAAAAAAGTTGCCGCGTGTGCATCAATATTTTGGGATAAAAGCCGCACAAACGCATATTAAACAACGCAAAGGCGGGATTATTTGGCATACGCAAGGCAGCGGAAAAAGTATTGTCATGGTGTTGCTGGCAAAATGGATTTTAGAGAATAACCCAAATGCTCGCATTGCGATTGTGACGGATCGTGACGAACTCGACAAACAAATTGAGCGTGTTTTTACCGAGGTAGGCGAACCGATTAAACGCAGTAACAGTGGCGCGGAATTGATGGCGCTACTGGGTCAACATAAACCGCGTTTGTTGTGTTCGCTGGTGCATAAGTTTGGGCGCAAAGACGTGGACGATTTTGATAAATTCATCAAAGAATTAGCCAATCAACCAAGTCACGCGGTGGGTGAAGTGTTTGTTTTTGTCGATGAA
>CAJBJW010000337.1 GCA_903953455.1 uncultured Pseudomonadota bacterium
AGCATTGATAACGATGAATATCAAACACAACATTTTCAAATTCGGGCGCAGGCATAAAGCCGATATACTCACGAAAAGAGCGAAAACCATCGTGAAAAACCACCGCCACCCTATCGGGTAAGCAATATTTACGAATACGATGATAAGCAAGCGTATAGTAATTTTTCAAATAATCGGTTGGAATATCCCAACGTGGCTCGTTTAAGACTTGAATACCATGCAATGCAGGTCGATGCGCATAACGCTGCGCTAAGCGCTCCAAAACGCTCAATGAATGTTCTAAATACACTTCTTGCGTGTGCCACTCACAGACATCTTTGATGCCGCCATTATCAAACCCATTTTGACACCCTGATGCCGCGTGTAGATCAATTAGAATGTTTAATCCCAATTCCTCCGCCCAATCAAACGCGTTATCTAAAATATCGATACCACCCTGCACAAACGGATAAGGATTGTCTCCATAAACGTGGTGATAGGGGTAATCTGCGCCAAAAATCCAATGCCCAACGGGAATGCGCACCGCGTTAATACCACGCTCTGCTAGCCAAACAAAATCCTCGCGGGTAATAAAGTTGTTCCAATGCGCTTTTAAAACAGTTTCAGCACGATCGCCTAACTCCACACAAAACGTGGTTTCATCAGCAGCGTCAAGTCCTTCGAATACACTTGGCGTCATCCATTTTTCAAGGACGAGCCACCCACCTAAATTCACACCACGCAATTTTGTGCCGCGTGTTTGCTTTATTGTATTTGTCATGATAATAGCTCCTGTTACAACATAATTTTGCGTTCGTAAAAACCTGCCGCACGCGATTCATGGGTAATGGTTAAAATAGCTGCTTCAGGTAATTCACGACAAATTAAGCGTAGAATCGCAATTTCATCGTCAGCGTCCAGTGAATCAAATGCTTGTTGCAAAAGTATCCATTTGGGTTTTTGCAAAAGCAAGCGGACTGCGCCAAGACGTTGTTGTTGCTCACGCGAGAGGGCTAAATACCAATCATCTTCTATATCCAAATTTTTGATGAGCTCATCAAGCCCAACAAATTCTAATTTGCCTTCTAATTCGTGTTGATCGACTTCTTCAATACCCAAAGGATAGCAAATTGCAGCACGTAATGTTCCCATTGGCAAATACGGACGTGGAGGAACAAATACAATTTCTTCCGGCGGCAATTCAATTTCACCATGACCCCATGGCCAAAAGCCAATAATGGCTTTAAAGAGTTTTGAGCCTGTAAACGCATTACCTGCCACTAAAATTCGCTCACCTGCTTTAATTTTAATGTCCAATTTTTCAATGCACACCATGCCATCTAAACGCATAATGGCAAGATCATGCAACCACAAAAAAGGTAAATCCGTTTTGGTGTGGCGCACATGATGTGGATCGCGTTTTTCAATTTCTTCTTCTAATTTATCCAGCGCACTCACCAAACTTAACACACGCTCAACCGAGGCACGCCACTCTGCAATTTTCGCCATATTGTCAACAGGCCAAGATAGCGCCATGGCCATTTGTTGAAAAGCCTGCGCTGATTGCATCAAGCCTCCTAGCGAAATACTTCCCAATACAAAACGTGGTGATGAGATAAGAATAGGAAAGGCCATGAGCAACACCGAATGCCCCGATGTGAACATCAAAATATGTGACGTCGCTAGGGTTTGACTTTGCCAAGCCGAGATAATATCGCTAAATAAATGTTTGCAACGGTGTTGTTCGGTTTTTTCACCGTGTACTAATGCGATAGCGAGTGAATTCTCACGTGCGTTAACAAGCCCAAAACGGAAATTAGCTTCTACATTTTGACGCGAATTAGTCGCTTTTGTTAACGGTCGCCCAATCCACCATCCAATAACTGACGCTCCTGCTGCATAACACAACGCAAGCCAAACAAGATGACCATAAATAGGAATTTGAAACAAACCCACATCAATCGTAATTTTGCCCGAAAGCGACCATAAAATTTTGGTAAAACTGACAAGTAGCAGTAAACAGAAAATGAGCGAATGGGACAGATCAATGGCGGATTCGGTTGCAATTCGCACGTCTTCTGCAATACGCCCATCAGGATTATCATGAGCAGATTCAGGATTTTGAATATGCGTCACTAAATAATGTCGCCCATCGGTCATCCATTGAGCAATTAATCTTGAAGTAAGCCAGTTACGCCAATCAAGCTGAAGCGAACGTTTAATTTTAAAATGCGTGACGGTCACGCCAATATTGGCCACGAAAATTAATACAATCAATCCAATCTGCGTTAAAACGCCCGACATAGAGCGATTTTCAAGCGCGTTAAACAATTCCGCGCTCCATTCTGTGATGACAACCGCAATAATGATTTGGAAAATGGTAAGCACAAATAACGCAAGCGTGAGTTGTCGAATCTTTGTTTTTTCTTCGGAATGCCAAAACGGTGAGGCAAGTTGAAAAAATTGTGAAAGAAATCCATTTTGAGTGAGCATAACGATATATTCTCCAATAAATTTTACGGCTATCAATTTATTATTCTTTTATTTTTCGCAGTTGACTACACCGCGTTTTTTATTTTAATTTTTTGATTTGATAGTCCAATGTGTCAATTATGTCATTTGACGATAACGATAATAAGCAGCGCAAGCCCCTTCAGAAGATACCATCGTCGCGCCTAGCGGATGCTCAGGGGTGCATGCAGCACCAAATTGCGCACAATGCAACGGATTTAACATCCCCTGTAAAACTTCACCACTGCGACAATCGACGGGTTCCTGTGTGTTGATAGATTGCACTGCAAAACGTGTTTCTGCGTTCCAATCTGCAAAATTTGCATTCAACGCAAATCCACTTTGAGCGATTTCACCTAGGCCACGCCAATTTTGATTAACCGTATCAAATACCCCTTGCATAATGTTCTGCGCAGGAAGATTCCCTTGCTCAGAAACAACGCGCGAATACTGATTTTCAACGCTACAGCGATTTTCTTCAAGTTGTTTTATACAAAAATACAGCCCTTGCAAAATATCAACTGGCTCAAAACCGCTAATCACAATGGGTATACGATATTGCGCAGCAATGGGTTTGTATTCATGAAAACCCATAATAGCGCACACATGCCCTGCCCCCAAAAAACCTTGCACACGATGATTTTCAGTTGATAGCAGCGCCTGCATCACAGGCGGTACGCGAACATGACAAATAAGAAGGGAAAAATTAGTGAGTTTGCGCAGTTTTGCTTGATAGGCGCAAAGCGCAGTAATTGGCGCGGTAGTTTCAAAACCGACACCGAAGAAAACGACTTCTTTTGTCGGATTATTTTGCGCGATAGTCAGCGCATCAAGTGGTGAATAGACCACGCGAATATCGGCGCCTTGTGCTTTTAAACTCAATAAATCTTGCTGAGAACTTGGCACACGAAGCATATCCCCAAATGAGCAAAAAATGACATTTGGCTGCGCGGCAATCGTGAGTGCTTTATCTATATACTCAAGTGGCGTGACGCAAACGGGGCATCCCGGACCATGAATGAGCGTGATTTCGTCGGCAAGTAGTTGATCAATGCCATATTTAATAATACTGTGCGTTTGGCCACCGCATACTTCCATAATGCGCCAATGTTGCGTCGCCAGCGTTTTAATCGCGTTGATCCATTTTTGGGCAAGTTGCGGATTACGAAATGCTGTCGTGTAATTCATAAAGTTGCTTCAAAAGCCGCTAAATCATCAAAAGCCTGCAAACTCTCAAGCGCCTCTGAT
>CAJBJW010000338.1 GCA_903953455.1 uncultured Pseudomonadota bacterium
AGATGAAAATGCTGACAAGGTGCACGTATGGCTTCTGACAAAGAATGCATCGATGTATGCCGTTACCATGACTCCAATCATTCAACTCAAAGATGTCAGTAAATACTATACGCAACTTGGCAATCAACAAATCATTTTAGAGGATATCAATTTAGAAATTTTCACTGGCGAATTCATGGCTATTATAGGTGAATCAGGCAATGGAAAATCAACTTTACTAAACCTATTAACCGGTATCGACTCCCCTACTCAAGGTGAAATCATTGTTGGCGGCGCCTTTTTACATCAAATGAAACCCGAACAGTTATCGCTTTGGAGATGTTTAAACATTGGAATCGTCTTTCAATTTTTTCAATTATTACCAGCACTGAGTTTATTGCAAAACGTTATCCTGCCCATGGATTTTGCAAACAATCTCACACCTCGCGAACGTAAAGAAAAAGCGATGCAACTGCTAAGTCGTTTCAAATTAGCTGAACTTGCGCATCGCCTTCCAAGCCAAGTATCGGGAGGACAGCAACAACGTACAGCGATTGCAAGAGCATTAGCTAATAACCCACCTATTATTTTTGCCGATGAGCCAACGGGTAATTTAGACGAAGCAACAACAAAATCGGTATTTGATTTATTTCATCAGTTGAATAGTGATGGAAAAACAATCGTCATGGTGACGCATAATCCAACATTAGCACAAGCCACTTCACGTCAAATTGAAATCCGTAATGGTCGTATTTTTAATGATAGTAGGTCATTAAATTGAACGTACTCTGGTATAAAGTATGGGCAGATTTATGGCTCAACAAATCACGAACATGGCTCGCCATTATTAATATGGCAGTGGGCGTTTTCAGTGTAGGCACGTTGGTTGGCATGATGGATCTCCAGCTAAGTCAGATGGATGCAGCTCATACGCGCTCAAATCCCTCCCATATTAATCTCCTTTTGCGATCAAGCACTCAGACTGAAATACTCCAAAACATTCAAAGTTTACCCAATATACTTGGCCTTGATGCAGTCACCCAGTTCACAGTCCGATTTCGTTTATCAAATGATTCAGATTGGGAAACAGGTACCCTGTTCATTCGCCCTAATTATTTAACACAGAATTACGATATCACCTCACTCAATAGTCACAACTGGCCTACGCAAGGACAGGTTGCAATGGAGAATTTGTCCGCGCAAGTGATGCCGTTAGCCTTGGAAACACCTATTGAATTCGAAACACCTAGTGGCAATACAGTTTTAAAATACAGTGGTGTCGTCCGACACCCCTTCGTCAAACCACCTAAGTTTGGTGGTCAACTTCATTTTTTTGCAGATACCAGCGCACTTGCTCTTTTTGGCTTGCCCACAACAAGCTTTAGGCAACTTCTTGTTCAAGTCCAACCGCCATTCCAATCTGAAAAAATTCAAAATGTGGCTCTCAATATTCGTAGTGAATTAGCTAAAAATGGGGTGTATGTGAATGCGACGTTCCTACAAGATCCCCATAAACACTGGGGACGACCATTTCTTTCAGGTATTCATTATGTATTATCATGGATGGCCATTTCGGCATTAATTTTAGCTAGTGCTCTGACATATAAAACAGTATCTGCGCATATTATCGAGCAAACATCACAAATTGGCGTAATGAAAGCAATCGGGGCAAAAACTCGCACGCTAGTTTATTTATATTTAACACAAATTTTTATAATGGCATTGATTGCTATTTTAATCGCACTGCCCTTGGGCGTTTTCATATCACAGGAAAGTTCCTGCCAATTACTCAAGTTATTTAACATTGCGTGCGAACCATGGCAAATTTCATGGAAATCAGTGCAATTAATGATTGTTTCAGGCTTAGTCACACCCATTATCGCCACCATTATTCCCATACTTCAAGGCGCAAGAATGCCAGTTCATCATGCACTTGCCACTTATGGCTTGATGGGTAAATTTGGCTTGAGTCGCTTTGATGTATGGATTCAAAAAATAGGAACACACGGACTTTCTATTTTACAATCAGCTGCACTAGGCAATTTATTTCGCAATAAATTACGTTTTATACTCACACAAAGCGTCCTTATATCCGCTTGCGTGGTATTTTTACTATTAATGAGCTTAATTAATGCTTTGAATTTGACATTAGATAACGAAATGGAACGGCATCGTTATGCCGTACGTTTAGGATTTAGTCTCGATCAACCTGCAACTAAAGTCGAAAAACTGCTTAGGGATTTTGATCAAAATGCTCATATCGAAATATGGCGGCGCTTACCTGTTGAACTTATCAAAAATAACCTGCCAATTATTCCAAAAGGCAGTTTAGGCTTACAACTATTAGCGCTACCTGCTGATTCTCAACTCTACAGTCCACGTATTGAGAAAGGACGAAACTTACAAGCGAATGATGCCGGTAAACACGTTCTGCTTATCAGTAACGATACCGCTCAAAAAAATGCGATTGAAGTCGGTGACACTATCAATGTACAAATTGGTACACATATTGAACTATGGGAAGTGGCAGGGACCTATAACTGGCTTGCAGGCAATAATTTTACTATTGAATCTGTTTATGTCCCACTTGAGACGATACAAGTACAAACACATCAATCAAATATTGCTACCTATGCGTTCATTGATACACCTATTTTGAATTTGATTGAGGAAAAAGCGTATTTAAAAAAATTAAAAGCGTTTTTTAATCATGAACGAATAAGTTTAGACGTTTACACGACGCAAGGTAAACGAGAGCAACGCCAGTTTGCACAAAATCAATTCCAATCTGTAATTGGAACATTCTCTGGACTCGCAAGCTTAATTGCTGCGGTTGGCGGTATCAGTTTATCGGGTACCGTAGCGCTTAATGTGCTGCAGAGAAAGAGAGAAATAGGCGTTCTTCGCGCCATTGGCGCAAGCGATAAAAACATACTTTACCTGTTTTGGTCTGAAGGTTTTTTTCATGCTATTTCTGCTTGGCTATGGTCTGTGCCGCTTGCCTATTTTTTATCAAAATCGTTAAGCATTCAACTTGGACAGATTATATTTGGTGTGAAATTGGATTTTTGTTTTGATTGGTTATCCATTATTTATTGCTTATTGGGTCTTTTGATTATTGTAAGCCTCGCAGCCTATTTTCCAGCACGTAACGCCTCAAAGTTGACCGTTAAAGAGGCGCTCTCTAGCTAAAATAGGGGCTAATTTTCTATTTTCTTTAAATCCTGTAAAATTTTATCGCAGACTAATTGACCTGATAGTGTCACCATTGGCATACCTCCCCCAGGATTCACACTACCACCAACAAAATAGAGATTACTCAATGTATCGCTACGCTGAGGTGCTTTAAAACCTAAGTTTACAAGCCTGTTTGCCTCAACACCATAAATACTGCCTTGATTTGAATAATACTTGGCCTGAATATCATTTGGTGTCCAGTATTCCTCGGTGACGATATGTTCACGCAAATCTGTCAGTCCCATTCGTTCAAGTTTAATCAACACACGCTCACGCATAGCATAATACTCATCATCTCTAATGGGTTTATCCGGATTTAAACATGGAATATGGGGTAAAATTTTAATAACTTCACACCCGCTAGGCGCTTGATTAACATCCGTTTTACAGGGCGCGACCAGATAAATGGTGGGGTCTTCAGATAAATCACCCTTTTTAAAAACTGACGTAAAATGGGCGCGTGAATTTTTAGAGTAGAAAAAATTATGATGAGCGAGTTGTGGATACACACAATCCACACCCAAATGCATCACTATGCCTGAACAGCTTGGTTTAAAACGACGCATTTTTTTGATGTCAGATTCAGTGCTTTGCAATAAACTTTTCATTGCAGGAATCACTTCCATATTCGATACAACAATATCTGCACTGATTGTTTCACCATTTTTTAATTTCACGCTCTTTGCAATGTGATGATTGTGCTCAATGCGCTCAACTTCTGTGTTCACATGAATAGTCACGCCCAGTTCAATCGCTAATTTTTCCAGAGCCTGAGCGAGTGCATACATACCACCACGCACATACCACAAACCATATTGATATTGTATAGCGGGTAGTAAATTCATCAGTGCTGGCGCATCATAGGGCGACGCCCCGACATATTTAATGAAATAATTTAAAATATCAATCAGTTTTGGATCATGCACAAATCGTCTTACACCTTGATCCATGGTTGAGAAAATATCAAAATGTAAACTCCGTTTTAGGCCATAAAATTTGAGTAATTCCCAAACGCCATCAATCCCTTTCTCAAAATACCCCGCCTGTGTTTCATCGCTAAGTTTTTGTGCATACGCCATGAATTCAATAAATTCCCCGTAAACATTCTGACCTAATTTATCAAATTCTTGCTTTTGAATCTGAGCATCAGGCGATAAATCAACGACTGTTCCATCCTCAAAAAAATTACGCCAATGCGGTTGCACCGCTTCAAAAGTCACATAATCGCTTCTTTTTCGCCCTGCACGGGTAAACAGTGCATCAAAAATCTCTGGCATGGTCAATATGGAAGGACCTAAATCAAATGTAAACCCGTCTTTTGATAGCACATTGAGCTTACCGCCCACTTTATCGTTCTTTTCAATAAGCTCAACGCTAAATCCTTCACTAGCTAGTGAAATAGCCGCTGATAATCCGCCTAATCCAGCGCCAATGATGACAACGCGTTTTTGACCTGCTACGTTTTGCATGTTATTACCCAGATTTAAAAGTTAGGAAACATTTCAAATTATGCCAAAATTGCTTTAGGCTAAATTGCGAATGCGATCGAAAAATTTGTAAAACAGCATGATTGCGTTTACCACGCAACCACCATGAATCTTTTCCATAGATAAAATCAAGATACCCTTTAAATCCTGCGTAGCGCATCCCACTATACGGAAACCAATTAGGCTCTTTAGGTAAATGTGAAAAATTCACTAAACCAGAAAC
>CAJBJW010000339.1 GCA_903953455.1 uncultured Pseudomonadota bacterium
AGCACAAAATACGATATTAATTCCTGAAAACTATACAGTCAAACTCTAGTTTTTTAATGCACAGCGCTTTATTCACTCGTGTGATTTAGGTCTGCATTTATAATTTCACTATTTTATATTTACTACATTATGCTATCAAAAGAATGGAATGAATGGTTGATTATTAATGCCGCACGCGGGTGCAGTAGAGAAAATTTATTGTCAGATTTGACAATAAAAGGGGGATACGCACTCGATGTCGCGGAAAAAGCATTTGAAGGCGTTTGGGATGACCTTGCACGTTGCACAAATATCAGCAAAATCATCAAAGGTGAATCTATTCGCCCAGACATTGAGAGCACCCACAATAGCCTAAAAGTAGATGACAGATTCATCTCTATTTTAATGACATGCGAAAAACCACGTATTGTATTTCTTGATAATGTATTAACAGAAACAGAATGTGATGAGCTCATCGCCCTAGCAGAAGAAAGAATTCAACGATCGCAAGTCGTTGATGCGTCTAGTGGTAACAGCACGCCACACGGAGCTAGAACGAGTCATGGCGCCTTTTTTAAACGACAAGAAAGCGATTTGATCACCGCTATTGAAAAACGTTTAGCTCAAATAACACATTGGCCAATCGAATACGGGGAAGGCCTGCAAGTCATGAGATACGAAATAGGCGAAGAATATAAAACGCATTACGATTGGTTTGATCCAAGCAAGACCGGCTCATCTAAACATCTCTCTCAAGGCGGTCAACGTGTAGGCACCGTTATTATGTACCTATCTGATGTTGAGCAAGGAGGAGGAACCCGATTCCCTCATTTGGGATTAGAAGTTCGCCCTAAAAAAGGAGCAGCCGTGTTTTTTGCAAATGTCACAGAAAATGGTATACCAGATAAACAAACATGGCATGCGGGTGCACCAGTCATTTCAGGCGTTAAATATATTGCAACGAAATGGATGCGTGAATCCACTAATCAGTCATCCTAATAAAATAACATCATTATTTGAAATAGTTATTTTTTGCTAAGTCCTCAATACAATTAAACATCCATAATTTCCCGTAAAACCGCAGTCGCATAGCTTCCTGCTGGCAAACTAAATTTCAACAACAACGTGGTATTTTCGTCACTCAATTGCCATGTTAAATCTTGTACATTCACACGCAACGCTCGTCGATCAGTTTCTAAACCAAATGCAATTAAGCCTCGCGTTAACGATTCATATTCATCTAAGACGGATTGCTCACACTTTTGGGCATCTGCGCATGCTCGCAAGTCGCCTTCCCCATATAGAGCGCCTGTAGGATGCAGTTCATTATTATCCAAACGTGTACGGATAATATCGTCTATTTCTTCACACGCAAAACCACTGCGCGACCCATCAAGCATGAAAACGTCGCCATTGAGTCCCGTTGCCCAATTATTATCGTTAATACGCCGAGCTAGAATACTATTAAACAAAAAAGAACGTACTGCTGATAAATAAATACTTCGCTGCTCACGAGGCACTTTTTCACCGTTAAACATCGCTAGTGCCTTCATAATATTTTGACCCTGATGTCCAAAACGCTGTGTACCGTAATAATTCGCTATACCATGTCGTTTTATTGACGTTAATTGTGCAATGGTGCTGTCAATATCACCTTGCCATTGCCGAATAGTTAATTCAAATTGATTGTGCGCTAATGCGCCCCGTTTGAGTTTTCGAGCATGACGCGTCACACATAACACTTTCACGCCTTCAGCAGAAAAGTTCGCCCAAATTGGCTCATCGCCTTTAGGTAACCAGACACTATACCACTGTGTTGTTATTGCATGACGATCTTTCATCCCAGCATAACCAATATCGCGTTGACGCACATTGGCAAATCGTGCGAGTTGACGTGCAACATATTCGGTATTTTCGCCCGTCTTTTCAATTTGCAAAAAAATATGCTCGCCACTGCCAGAAGGTTCAAATGCGAGTGTTTCTTTAACAATAAAATCAGCGGGAACAGTGCGGATATTGCCCTTTCCTTGCGGTGATCCGTATGCATGAGGCCAATGAGGTAATGTAAAATTTTCGAGATTCATGATGTGGTGAAATTGATTTGCTAGGTGACTGAATGTTTATTCATCATTAAAATAGGAAATAGGTTACAAAAATAAGTGATGAAATTATTTTAAATCACGCTAGACTGAAATATTAAAATGACTTGTTATGGACGGTATTTATGTTTATGTATTCCCTACCTTTATTTTTTGAGCATATTCATTTTTTTAGTGTGGCGGATTTTGGTATGTTTGTCGTTGGATTGATGGTTATTTTAATCATCAATGCAAATTATTCTGAGAAAACAGAGTATCAACAATCGCTGAATAATTATTTATTTGCGAGTTGGAGCGGCAATATTGCATTGATTTGGGTTGCAATTCCTTTCTTTATTCTGCTTAATATTGGTTTATTTGCTGCCGATACGATGGCAAAAACAGGCATATTTACGGTCTCTATTTGGGATGATATTCATCTTATCTTTTTTCTACCTGTAATATGGTGGACAGTATCCATTTGGCGCTGTTCAACTAATACTAATTATCTGATTTTTGGCGCATTTGCTCGTTTTTTGACCATTAGCGTCTTTTTTGAATATGCACTGAAAATGCTTATTCGCATTGATTATCCACGTATATTTTTTGAATGTGAAGAGCTATTTTTAGATTATGGAAACTGCTTTTAATTTGCTTTGATCGCTTTTAACACGCAATCACATAAATTTGGCTGACCTGTTTCAAAAACTTTCACATCAGTTTCACGACG
Organism: uncultured Pseudomonadota bacterium; assembly: GCA_903953455.1. Taxonomy (GTDB): domain Bacteria; phylum Pseudomonadota; class Gammaproteobacteria; order Methylococcales; family Methylomonadaceae; genus UBA10906. The sequence continues at coordinate 2,788 of CAJBJW010000339.1, forward strand.
TAGCCATGTAAATTGACGTTTAGCAAGTTGCCTCGTAGCGATGATTGATTTTTCAGTCATCGTAGGCAAATCATAATCACCTTGAAAATACGCCCACGCTTCTCTATAACCGACAGCGCGAATAGCAGGCAATTTATCATGCAAATCGCCACGCTGATACAAATGCGCCACTTCCTCTAAAAATCCTTTTTCGAGCATCGCATGAAAGCGTTTAGCAATAATAGCGTGTAGTACGTGTCGATCACTTGGGGCAATAATGTATTTTTGAATTTGGTAAGGCAACGCATTATCTTGCGCGCTGTCAGCAAAAAAATCACTCAATGAGCGCCCTGTAATTTCATATACTTCCAGCGCCCTCTGAACACGTTGCGGATCATTAGGGTGAATTCTCGCCGCAGCCTTCGGGTCAATTTCCGCTAAACGCGCGTGTACAGCAAGATTTCCTTCCTTGGCTAATTGCGCTTCTAATTTTGCTCGGACGTCCGCATTAGCTGGAGGCAACTGAGCTAAACCTTGCGTTAGCGCATTAAAATAAAGCATCGTTCCGCCAACTAAAATAGGCAGTTTTCCACGAGCCACCATATCGGCCATTAGAATCAACGCTTGCGTGCGAAATTCACCTGTGGAAAACGATTCACTCGGATCTAAAATATCAATCAAATGATGAGCAACTCCGCCACGCTCGTCTAGCGAAGGCTTTGCTGTACCAATATCCATTCCCTTGAAAACTAAAGCAGAGTCAACACTGATAATTTCGCCGTTTAATGCTTGAGCAAGCTGCACCGCCAATGCCGTTTTTCCTGAAGCGGTAGGCCCCATGAGTAAAATAGCTGGCGGTAAATGCATCTTATTCATCAAAAAAATGAACTACTTTAATTTTATAAATAGTTATACGCGAATTTTGCAATTTGCGAATAAGACGTATCGCCAATAAAGAATTCTGACCAACGACTTGGATCAAATTTAATGTCTTCCGCATCCCATTTAAACAATTTGATTAAACTTTCCATGAGTTTCTTGTCCATGTAAATATAATTCATGGCAACACGATTACTCATGATAATGGGGTTGTAATTATCTTCTGTTCGACGAACAATAAAGCAACCTGAACGATATAAACTGTATAAAATTTTAAATACCGATGATTGATCATCAGGTTCAAATTCTAAGACTTTGGTTATTTGCTCGGAAGCCGCTTTTAAACCAACACCGCCATAAGGCTCACTTTCAGCTAATAAAATATCAAGTTGCTGATAAATTCGCTCCCGCTGGGAATGCTGAGGAAAATCGTTTTTTAAACTTAACTTTGATTTAATAAAATTATTATAGGTACGCTTCATATCATCGACTGCGGGAACATCCGCTTTAGCTTGCTGCTGCCCTAAAAAGCGTTCAATAGCGGATTCATTTTCTTGGCTACTACAGGATAAAACGGGATCTAAATCGCCAATATGTCGCTGCGTAATGGAAATCATGCCGCGTTTTTCAACTAAACGACATAAATCACCAAAGCCTTGAAAGGCCTGATAACTATTAAAATCGACTGCACGACTATTTTTAATCGCCGCAGCAATAGTTGATTGATTGGTTTTGAGTCCATTGGTCGTGTTATAGCGCACTTTTTCAATGAGTAAATCAATTATGCAATTCTCATCGTCCGCCACAGAGGTTTCAATTTTGCGTGAACCGTAATCGTTTTTACCAAAATCCTCATGATAATAAAACAAATCACAGGCGCTACGATAAAGTTCACCGACCGTATTTTTAGTACTGCCAATACCAATAATCGTTTTACCGATTTCTTTAAGCTTTGAAAACAGCGGCATATAATCACGATCATTGGCAATAATCGCAAAAATATTGATATCGGGATGCGTATATGCCACTGAAATCGCTTCAATAGCAAGGCGAATATCCGATGTATTTTTATAGCCGTTATAATAGGGAATATCTTCATGGCGAATTAAATTCGCTTGCAGCATTTCCCTCAATTCTTTTTTTCTTGCTTCAGAAATGGGCAATTTCATAATATCGCCAAATGAGCGACGAATACTAATTTCACCATGCTC
>CAJBJW010000340.1 GCA_903953455.1 uncultured Pseudomonadota bacterium
AATTTAAGCAATTTAGTTGCCAATTTTTAACTAATTGTAAAATAACGATTTTATAGAAATATGAATTTTTACTTGATGTATTTGTGAGCATTATTTTATTTTTTTGCACCATATTGAAGCGAAAAAAAATTTATGCGTCAATAACTAAAATGACAGATTTATTTCAATTAGAGCCAATATTTTTATTTCTATAGTTATGTGGGAAGCCAAAAATAGCGTTTTGATCAATACTCAGGTAAACAGTAGTTATTGCTTTTAAGCCTACACCGGTAGCAAGCAGAAGTGGACTTATAGTTTATGTTCCATTGGAGATTTAGATGTAGGTGCGTTAGCAGTGCAATATGGTGGAGGAGGTCATGTTAATGCAGCAGGATTTTCATTGAACCATAATCCTTTTTTGCTAACATAATTAAGGTCTGGCGTTAATGCTATTGATTAGAAAAATTTATTATCATTTCAGATTCAGAATAAATTTGACATAAAGCAGTATTTCATTTACGGTGTCATTTTGTCACCATTGAGAATGAATTATGATTGCCATCAGCAGTGAGCGCATTACCGCTAGAGTATCCGCGCAAATCAAACAAACCCTAACAGATGCAGCCAATCTTTCTGGGGCAACGTTGAATCAATTTTTGGTGCAAGCAGCTCTCGAAAAAGCGCAACACATTATAGAAAAAGACACATTGATTCATCTGAGTAAAAACGATGCAGAAGCTTTTTTTCATGCACTTGAGACTCCATCTCAACCTAACACCAAACTTTTGGATGCTGTGAAGCACTATAGAGCAAATATATCGTGAGCTCGTCGTTAAAAATAGAGGTACTTTCTAAATCACACCACCGCGATGATTTTGATTGTGGCAATGCAGTGTTAAATCACTTTTTGCAAAAAATTGCACGCCAACACAATGAGAAAGGACTTTCTAAAACGTTTGTTTTAATTGATACAGCTCATCCCAATGACATTATTGCCTACATGAGTATGGTGGTATGCGAAGTGTTAGCACAAGATATTCCTCACCAATGGGTCAACAAATATCCTCGACGCATTCCTGCTGCAAAGTTAGTTAAGCTTGCAGTAACACAAGATAAACAGAGAAAAGGTTACGGTGCCATACTGCTAGTTGATGCAATGCAAAAGACGCTGCACGTTTCTCACACTATGGGAATAGCAGGGCTTTTTGTCGATGCGAAAGATGAAGCCGCAAAAAAGTATTATCATCAATTTGGTTTTATAGCCCTGCCAGATCAATTGGATAATCTTTTTCTGCCTTTATCGACTATCGCCAATACTTTGCCGTAAATGATTAATAACGTGGTGATCAGTCTTCAACAACAGATTGTATTATTGGAAGAGAAAATCCAAATTCTCGATAGAGAGCGGGCAAGCGTATGTCACGAAATCGCCCAATTAAAAAGCCTACTTCATCAGCAGAATCAAATTAAGCCGCCTGTGGCTTCAAGTCTTACACATCAATCCTCTATTCAAGAGAAAGTTGCTCTTTTTCGCCGTCTATTTAAAGGTCGTGAGGATATTTACCCAAGGCGTTTTGTGAATAGTAAAACGGGGAAATCGGGGTATTCACCCGTTTGTGAACATGAGTGGAAACCTCGGGTTTGTGAAAAGCCTAAAATAAAATGTGGCGATTGTCTTCATCGTGCTTTTTTACCGATTACGGATCAGGTTATTACAAATCATTTGGCGGGTTATGATATTGCACGCGGAGTTTCAAATGATTTCGTGATGGGTATTTATCCATTGATGAAGGATGAGCGTTGTTGGTTTTTAGCCATTGACTTTGATAAAGCATCATGGCAAAAGGATGTCCACGCGTTTATTTCTGCCTGCAGAGAAAATGCTATTCCCTACAGTACTGAAATATCTCGTTCTGGTAAAGGAGCGCATGTATGGATATTTTTTAGTGAACCGGTGTTGGCTATAGAGGCTCGAAAATTAGGTTCTTATCTGCTAACGCAAGCGATGGATGCACATCCTGAATTAGGCTTTGAATCTTACGATCGTTTATTTCCTAATCAAGATACCTTGCCCAAAGGCGGTTTTGGGAATCTCATAGCACTGCCTCTGCAGAAAAAGCCTCGTAATGAGGGGCATAGTGTTTTTGTGAATGATGATTTTATGGTTTATGCGGATCAATGGTCTTATCTATCTTCTATTCAGCGTTTATCTCCACGAGAATTACATAATCTAATAGAGAAAGCTGAGCAGCAAAATACCATTCTAGGCGTGAAACTTCCTCTCAGTGACGGTGATGTTGAGCCATGGGAAATATCACCCTCGCGCAAAATAAAAGAGACTGTCATTGCTGATCCGCTACCCAAGTCAGTAACGATTGTCTTTAGTAATCAGATGTTTATCGATACCAATAATCTTCCTACTGTTTTACAAAGCAAAATCATACGATTGGCTGCCTTCCAAAATCGGCAGTTTTATAAGCATCAGGCTATGCGGTTGTCTACATTTAATACGCCTAGAATTATTTCCTGTGCCCAGTATTATCCTAATCATATAGCCTTACCACGAGGCTGTCAGGACGATTTATTGAAACTACTTGATGATTTGAAAATTGAGAATGTCATTGAAGATAAGCGATTTGAGGGTAATAAAATTGGGGATGTGCAATTTCAAGGGAAACTCACCATCGAGCAGGAGCAGGTGGTTGGTAAGCTGCTTGAGTATGATATAGGAACGTTATCAGCAACGACAGCGT
>CAJBJW010000341.1 GCA_903953455.1 uncultured Pseudomonadota bacterium
ATTTCTTCACGCGACACCGAAAGCGCTTTATTCATTTCGCCCAAAATATGCAAACGACCTACTTTAGCTTGCGCCAATGCCGCTTTCATAATTTCAGCAGTAATGCCGTCAATTTTGATATCCATTTGAAGCGCGGTGATGCCTTCAAGTGAACCCGCCACTTTGAAATCCATATCGCCTAAATGATCTTCATCGCCCATGATGTCAGAAAGCACGGCAAATTTGTCGCCTTCTTTAATGAGTCCCATTGCAATACCGGCAACTGGTGCGCTCAAAGGAACGCCTGCGTCCATTAACGCTAAGCTGCTACCACAAACTGACGCCATGGAACTTGAACCGTTAGACTCGGTAATTTCAGATACAACGCGAATAGAATACGGAAATTCTTCCATATTTGGTAACACAGCCAAAACACCACGTTTCGCTAAACGACCATGACCAATCTCACGACGTTTAGGTGAGCCAACAAACCCTGTTTCCCCTACGCTGTAAGGAGGGAAGTTGTAGTGCAACATAAACGGTTCTTTGTATTCACCCGCAAGCGCATCAATAATTTGCGCATCACGTGCCGTACCGAGTGTAGCGACCACTAACGCCTGTGTTTCGCCACGCGTAAAGAGGGCGGAGCCGTGCGTTCTAGGCAATACACCTGTACGAATACTAATTTGACGAACTTGATCAAGTGGACGACCATCAATACGTTTGCCTTCGTTTAAAATAGCACCACGTACAACGTCATATTCTAATTGCTCAATCACCGTTTTAATGGCCGACTCTTTGAACTGGTCATCCGCAGTTAATTTTTCAATAATGGCTGTGCGAATTTCTTTAAGCTTTTCTTGGCGAATCAATTTCTCAGGAATAGAGTAAGCGTCTTTCACAGCCGCTTCAATTTCGCTACTCACAGCACGATTCAATTCATGATTAGCATCAGGTGCTTTCCATTCAACCGGTGCACAATTTGCAAGTGCCGCAAATTCATTAATAGCATGAATAGCCGTTTGCATTTGCTCATGACCAAAAAGTACCGCGCCAAGCATGATTTCTTCAGACAAACATTTCGCCTCAGACTCTACCATCAACACGGCATGCGCAGTCCCTGCAACCACTAAAATCAAATCAGATTCTTTTAACTCACTAGGCGTTGCATTGAGTAAATAGTGACCATCTTTGTAGCCAACACGTGCAGCACCGAGGGGGCCATTAAAAGGCAAGCCTGAAATAGCCAGTGCTGCTGATGCGCCAAGTAACGCGGGAATCTCTGTATCAACATCAGGATTGAGCGACACCACGGTGGCAATAATTTGCACTTCATTGGTGTAGCCTTCAGGAAATAAAGGACGAATGGGACGATCAATTAAGCGAGAAATTAACGTTTCTTGTTCAGATGGGCGACCTTCACGTTTGAAAAATCCACCTGGAATTTTACCTGCAGCGTACGCTTTTTCTTGATAATTAACGGTTAATGGAAAAAAATCGCCACTTGATGGCTCTTTTTTACCAACGACAGTAACGAGTAAAGAGGTACCGTTAATATCAATCATGACAGAGCCGCTCGCTTGACGCGCAACTTCACCTGTTTCAATCGTAACTTTTTGATCGCCGTACTGAAATTCTTTCCTAATAGGGTTCACTATGAGGTTTCCTGTGTTTGAATGGTAATGTAAAAATAAGTTCATTCCATGAGATGTAAAGCAAAAACGGCACAATCCGTGCCGTTTTCTTTTTAAGGTTTTATTTACGCAAACCTAAACGTTCAATAAGCGAGCGATAACGTGCGCTATCTTTATTTTTTAAATAATCAAGCAATTTGCGACGTTGGTTAACCATACGCAATAAGCCACGACGTGAGTGGTTATCTTTTTTGTGTGCGGCGAAATGTGGCGCTAAATGTTGAATATGTGCAGTTAATAAAGCAACTTGAACTTCAGGTGATCCGGTGTCGGTTTCGGTTAAACGATAGGCTTCAACAACGGCTTTTTTTTGTTCTGCGGTAAATGGCATAAAATCAATAATCCCTAAGATTAAAAATAAAATAAAAAGTTTCCACGATAGGGTGTAGAAACCCAAGGTATGAGGCGAAGTTTATTACCTGCGCCTAATCATTCAGATTGAACAATTTTTTCGGGTGTAGTTTACCATTTATTCCGTATTCCCCCAACCCTAAAAATAGGCCATCAGCATAAAGTCGATAGTCACTTTCACTTTTTTGACTTTCGATATCAATATCTTGACCGTATGAAATGGCTTTTGCTTGCTGCTCAGATAAATGAAGCGCAGGCAGTTTTTCCAATGGTTTATCGCAAGCCATTAAATTTGCATATAATTCGTCATTTGTCAGGGCACTTAATTGCTCAATTGTTTTTGCATTTTCCAACAAAAATTGCCCTGCTTGCGAGCGCCGTAAAGCAGTAACGGTGGCACCACACCCCAAATCATGACCAATATCCTCAGCAAGTGAGCGAATATAGGTTCCCTTTGAACAAGCAACATCGAGCGTTAATGTATCGAATGTCGCTTCAAGCAAATGCAATTCATAAATCGTAATTTGACGTGGTGCTCGCTCAACGGTAATCCCTTCGCGTGCTAATTCATATAACTTTTTGCCATTGAGCTTTAAGGCAGAATACATAGGTGGCACCTGCGCTTGCGAACCGGTAAATTTTTCAAGGCAACACTGAATTTGAGCGATAGATAATGCAGGGACAGGTTTTGTTTCAATGATCTGCCCTTCTGCGTCACCGGTATCCGTCATTACCCCTAATTTCAGGGTGACTTGATAGCGCTTATCATCATCAAGCATTAACGCCGATACTTTGGTTGCTTCACCAAAGCATAAAGGCAACAGTCCTGTTGCAAGCGGATCTAAACTGCCTGTATGCCCTGCTTTATTCGCA
>CAJBJW010000342.1 GCA_903953455.1 uncultured Pseudomonadota bacterium
GAGTAAATTATTCAAGTTAAGTCGCCCTTGTAGATCGACAATTTCAGCTTGAATATTCCCTTCTGGAATGGGCTTTGAGGTTAAGGGTTTGTTCCATTTATCAGTTAAATCATCGTAGAGGTTATTTGTCACATCAATCTTAAGTTGCTTAATTGCCCAAGCCTCAAGTCCATATACATATTCCCATGCCTGAATTGTTCGTAATTGATTTTCTGTTCGGCGAATATCCATTTGCCTATCACTAGACATGGCGACTAAAACGACTGTAACAACGGACAGCACTAACATGACAGTCATTAATGCAATACCGCCCTGAGAGCGAATTTTCGGAGGTTCGCTGAAATTCATTAATGGATTAAAAATGTACGATGGACACTACCCAGTCCATCCAATTTAAAACTTATATCGAGTGCCAGTGGTATTTCACCTACTATTTCTCCCCAAGTCTTGGTTTTTGCACTAAAGCCTTTTATTGTCACGCCCTGCGTAACAAGAAGTTTTCGACGTCGATATTCTGTTTGCTGAGTTCTATCCGGTATGGTCCAAACACGTCTATATAAAGCCTCTTTTTCTAAGCTATAACTCACTCTCAATAAATTATTTTCACTTGAATTAGTTGACCATGAAGGAACGGTGCGAGTAAAGACCAGTATTTCATTGCCACGTCCTATTGAAAAAGCAGGCTCTGAAGAACCCAATTGATCTCTAATAGGTCTATTGATGACTTGACTTAAATCTTCATTGAGTAAATATAAAGTAGTTTGCAGTTGTGCTAATTGTTGCGCTCGAGGCACTGTACTCGCCCTAGCATCTAAAACTGCAGCCAGGCCCGCATACGCCATCATCGACATGACAGCAAAAATGGCGAGTGCTATTAATATCTCAAGTAAGGTAAAGCCTTGCTGCTGAGAATATTTAAGCGCTATTGGGGATTGTGGAAGCATGTTGGTCATTTGAGCATTCGGCTCACAAGAAAGAATCATCAGATTTCGGCGACATCACTTAGTAAGCTAACCAAGGGTTGTTTATCCCCTTCGAGAAATACCTCTATACGATATCTCCATACACCCGATAAATCTGAAACATGACGTTTAATCTGCCAATACCAACGTCGACCAGCCATTTCATCCCAACCATCAGCCGTTTCAGGCTTAGCAGTCTCTAAGCGCAGTTGCACAGCATGATTACTAGCAACAATAGCCGCTAGGGTTTTATTTTCGAGATACCATAAATTATTGATATTATCTGCGGTGATTTTAATGGCACTCACCATGACAATGGCCAAAATGGCTAACGCAATTAACACTTCCAATAAGGTAAAGCCATTAACCAATTTAGTTTGATGTGGACTGTTCATGGTTTATCTTGACTACTCATTATTAAGCCGTCTTGCTGGGTATTATTCAAAAAAAAAGTACTATTGCTATTTTGCATATTTAGACTTACCTGAAATAAATCCATTTCACCGTCTGGCGTGATAATAAGCTGTGGTTTGGGCTGAGAACCTGAAACAACGTGCTTATTTAAAAAGACATTTTGTTGATTCATAGAAAACGCTAAACTCATTTGCGGCATTAAATCACGTTCTTTGAATACCATATCAGTCACTTCTGGCTGCCATTTTTGTTTTTTTACTACAGCAAAGCGATAGCCATTCTCAAAAAACTCTACCCCCATCACTTCACCACGAGCCATTGACTCTTGTGTCGCCAATTCCAATAGTTTAACTAATCTATCTGCTTCTAATTTCTGTTGATCTCTTGGATCAGCAGTCCCCATTGATAGCATAGCCATACCAGTAATGACACCTATCAAAACCAAAACGATCAATAATTCAATCAAGGTAAAACCTTTGATTTTGTTCATTTACTAGTCCATTACGTAAGTTCAAGCATACTCATCACATCTTAGCGTTGTTTACCTAAGATAGATTTACTTTACTTCAACGAATTTACTTTTTAACCCAATTAGTAATATCTGCAGCGGATTCAGCTCCACCTTCAATCCCATCTGAACCATAAGAATAAAGATCAAACTCGCCATGTATACCGGGTTTAAGATAAAGATAGGGTTTCCCCCATGCATCCACAGGCATTTGATCAAGATAACCACCTTGCTTCCAATGCGTTCCTTGAGGCAGATTTGCAGGCTTAGTTACCAAGGCTTCTAAGCCTTGCTCTGTTGTGGGGTAGCTGTAATTATCTAAGCGATATAAATCTAATGCTGCCGAGATTGCTCTTATATCTTGCAGCGTTCGGGTTGCCCTTGCCTCATCAGGTCTGCCCATGATTTTAGGCACAATAATGGAAGCCAAAATGCCCAAGATAACAACAACAATCATGACTTCAATCAATGTAAAGCCTTGGTTTTTTTTATAAGACATCACTACATTAATCCTTAAAATAAAAGTAAGAAACAATAAAGACCTAAAATGGCATAACGTATCGTTATTTAACCAATTGGTTCATTTCAAAAATAGGCAATAATATGGCTAACACAATGGCAAGTACCACTAAACCCATGACTAAAATTAAAATAGGCTCAAATAAGCCTAATGTCATTTCAGTTAACGCCTGAATATCGCGCTCTTGATCATCCGCTGCGCTAGCTAACATTTTTGGCAACTGCCCACTGGCCTCACCACTGGCAACCAAATGAATCGTGACAGGTGGAAATAAACCACTGGCCTCCATAGCTTTGTTTAAACTCTGCCCTTCCCTAACCCGAATTGACGCGGCTTCTACGGCTTTTTGCATGGCATTATTGGTCAGCACTTGACTGGATATTTGCAATGCTTGCAATAATTCGACGCCGCTATTCGTTAATATCGCTAAAGTACGCGTAAATCGCGCAGTATTCATTCCCTTTGAAAAACGAGAAACAAAAGGCATGTTCAATATGAACAAATGAAATCGCATACGAGGTTCAGGCAAACGCATTAGCATTTTAAAGCCCATACTTAGCCCTGTAACTACAATCAATAAAATCAAGCCATAATGTTTAAAAAAGTCGCTACAGGCAATGAGCAATTTGGTGATCGTGGGTAACTCTCCCCCCATTTTATCGAACACACTAGTGATTTCTGGAACAACATACGCCAATAAACCAATTACCACTAATAAGGAAACAGACGTCAGCATCATTGGATAGATCATCGCCATTTGAAGTTTGCTATGCAATTGGCCTTTATCAGAAATATAGTCAGCCAATCTTTGCAATACCTGATCAAGCTTACCTGAAGATTCCCCCGCTTCAACCGTTGCCCGATATAGCGGTGGAAACGTACTAGGAAAGGCACTGCAAGCTTGCGCTAAACTTTGCCCCTCTAAAATTCGACCTCTAACGCCAAGTAGAATACGTTTAGCTTTGGCCGAATCCAACTGTTTAGCCGTAATACCTAACGCTTCATCAATAGATAAACCTGAACCTAACAAAGCCGCTAATTGGCGCGTAATGTGCGCAAGTTGTCGCATACTAATCCGCTGTGACAACATTGTCCTATTACCACTATGCTCTTTTTTATGAACTTCTTCTATTTCCAGCAAGGTCAAATCCTTGCTTTTTAATTGCTGCCTTGCCAATTTAACAGTGTCTGCTTCAAAGGATCCTTTAACATTTTGACCTTTGACATTGATTGCTTGATATTCAAAAGTGGCCATTCATTATTCCTTTTGCGTAATTCGAATCGCTTCATCCAAACTAGTCTCCCCATTAAGCACTTTTTCTAGGGCACTTTCTTGAATGCTACGTGAAAATACGCGAGCATGGTCTTCTAGCACCTGATCGCCTGCACAATCATGTATCAAGCTACGCATTTGAGCGTTAATAGGAATAATCTCAAATATTCCCGCACGACCTTTGAAGCCTCTTTGACCGCAAGCCAAACACCCCTGCGCCTGATAAACCGTTTCAAAATCTTGACCATTAGGCTTATAGCCAATTTTAACTAGGTCATTAACCGGCACAGACACTGCCAATTTACATAATGGACACAATTTACGCACCAGTCTTTGTGCGATAACACCCACTAAACTTGAGGCGAGTAAAAACGGCTCAACACCCATATCCCGTAAGCGAGTAATTGCACCAACGGCAGAATTGGTATGTAAAGTTGATAGCACTAAATGACCGGTTAAACTCGCCTGCACTGCAATTTCAGCGGTTTCTTTATCGCGAATTTCGCCGACCATAACAATATCGGGATCTTGACGTAAAATAGCACGCAGTCCTTTTGCAAACGTCATTTCAACTTTATTATTGACCTGAGTTTGACCGATACCGTCTAAATAAAACTCTATAGGATCTTCGACGGTAAGGATGTTTCGTGTGCGCTCGTTAAGCTGATTCACAATCGCGTAAAGACTCGTCGTTTTCCCTGAACCCGTTGGCCCAGTGACTAATATGATGCCATGCGGCCTTACGATCATCTTTTGAATACTATCTAAATCTTGATCAACCATGCCAATCTGTCTAAGGTTTAGCTGATTGGCCTGCTTATCAAGCAATCTTAAAACCACACGTTCACTATGACCTGAAGGCAATGTTGAAACACGAACATCAACGGTGCGACCACCTATATTGAGTGATATACGCCCATCTTGAGGTAGTCTTTTTTCAGCAATATCGAGTTTGGCCATGACTTTCAGTCTGGAGATAATCATCGGGGCAAATTCCCGTGCAGGTTCGAGTATCTCGCGTAAAGCACCATCGACACGAAAACGCAC
>CAJBJW010000343.1 GCA_903953455.1 uncultured Pseudomonadota bacterium
GGAAAGGGGAAAATTATATTAAAAACAGGTATTGTTAAGAATGTTAAGAACTTGTGTAGTTGTTGTCAATCTGAAGTAGTCGGACAATTTGTTGAAATAAGTGTTAAAGATAACGGTTCAGGCATTAAACCGGATATTGCGAAACGAATATTTGAACCGTTTTATACAACAAAACCGGTTGGTGAAGGCACAGGACTTGGATTATCAGTCATTGTTGGTATTTTGCATAATGCAGGTGGACATATCTTACTTGAATCAGAAGTAGGCATTGGGACAACATTTCGATTATTGTTGCCACAAAATTAATCTATTAAAAGAAATTATTTCCCTAATTCAATTTTTTGATCGTTGTTTTTATCCGCTTCGGTAAACCATTTTAAACGTGACTCATTGTATTCATCTTCAGTAATTTTATCATCATGGTCTTCATCCATTTTATCAAAAACATGATGTTCAACACTCACTGATGACCCACTGGTGGTTTTGTGTGAATGTTCTGCGTAACGCTGTAAAAATTCTTCTTTTTCAATAGCACCATCGCTATCAATATCCATCGTTTTAAAACGTTTAGCTGCAGATTCTAAAAATTCATCCTGCGTAACGACGTTATCATGATTGTTATCGAATTTTTCAATGATATACGCATTTTTTTCGGGTTCTTGCGCGATAGTTACCGAACTTTGCATAAGAATAAGCATTGAAACTGTAGAAATAATATATTTTTTCATAAAAATGCGCTTTTTAGCCTTTAACGCGGGTGATTTTAAGTACAATGGATAATTCTTTTAATCGACGCATAATTCTCGCTAAGTGAACGCGATTTCGTGCGGTTAAAATAATGGAGTCAACGCAAACACGCGCATCTTGATCGACAACGGTGACGTTTTCGATATTGGAATCTAAATCTGAAATAGTGGCGGCAATGGTGGCAAGTGCGCCGCGTTGATTTAAAATTTCAATCCGAATTTCTGTTGCAAAATCGCCCGTTGCATCATGCCCCCACTGAACATCGAGCCAATTATTTTGTTTTTTCTTAATTAATGCGTGATTGTGGCAATCATGTTGATGCACCACAATACCTTTACCGGGATTGAAAAAACCAATAATGGCATCACCGGGAATAGGGCGGCAACATTTTGCTAACTTCACCACCATGCCCTCTGTGCCTTGAATCATCAAAGGACGGTTTTGTGTTGTGACACTGTCATTGAGTTTGACGTGCGTATTCACATCATCTTGAACCAACTGTTTTGCCACCAAAAATGGCATTTTATTGCCAAGTCCGATATCTTCAAGCAAGTTTTCAAATGATTTCAATCCCATCAGTTTGAGTAGCGCAGTGATTTTTTCTGGGCTAATGTCATTTAGCTGAACATTCATCGCCAGTAATTCATTTTCGAGTAAACGTCGCCCTAAACCAAGCGCTTCTTGTCCTTCAATATGTTTTAAACGATTACGAATAGCGGTTCTTGCTCTTGCCGTGACGACATAATTGAGCCATAAGGGGTTAGGTCTAGTGTGCTCTGCGGTGATAATTTCCACCGTCATCCCACTTTCAAGTTGCGTTTGCAGTGGAATGAGTTGTTTATCAATACGCGCTGATACGCATGCATTTCCTAAATCGGTATGCACTGCATAAGCAAAGTCAACCAACGTGGAGCCACGCGGTAATTTAATAATGGCGCCTTTAGGCGTAAAAACAAAGACTTCTTGCGGGAATAAATCGACTTTGAGATTGTCGATAAATTCTAAAGAATCGCCAGCACTTTTTTGGATTTCCAGTAAATCTTTTAGCCAGTCATTGGCAAGGGCTTGGAAGTTTCGTGTTTTATCAGGATCGGACTTATAAAGCCAATGTGCAGCTATGCCAGATTCTGACATACGGTGCATTTCATGCGTTCGAATTTGAACTTCAATCGGAACGGCATAAGGACCAATTAAAACAGAATGCAGTGATTGGTAGCCATTTTCTTTTGGCAGTGCGATGTAATCTTTAAATCGCCCTGGAATAGGTTTGTATAAATTGTGCATGATGCCAAGTACGCGATAGCAAGCATCAACATCTTCGCAGTAAATCCGAAACGCATAAACGTCAAACACGTCAGCGAGTGGGATTTTCTTTTGCACCATTTTTTTATAGATGCTGTAAATGTTTTTTTCGCGTCCGGCGACATCGCAGGGAAAATCAACTTCTTGCAAGCGTGCACGAATCGTATTTTCAATCGTATCAATCATTTTTCGACGATTACCACGCGCTTTTTTAATAGCGCTACTTAATACGGCATGTCGATAAGGGTACATCGCTTCAAAACTGAGTGATTCTAAGCGATGACGAATTGAATTCATGCCTAAGCGATTGGCAATTGGCGCATAAATATCTAGGGTTTCGCGTGCGATGCGTCGTTTTTTAGGCGGCAACATGACACCTAACGTTTCCATGTTATGCAAACGATCAGCGAGTTTTACAATAATCACGCGCAAATCTTTTGCCATCGCAAGAAACATTTTTCTAACGTTTTCCCCTTGTGTTTCGGCGTGCGATTTGTTGTCAATTTTTGACAGTTTCGTCACGCCATCAACGAGTTCAGCTACTTCGTTATTAAATTCAAGCGCAAGTTGTGATTTACTCACGCCTGTATCTTCAATCACGTCGTGGAGAATTGCGGCTGTAATGCCATCCGCGTCCATGTGCATTTCAGCAAGGCTTGTAGCGACGGCAATGGGGTGGCAAATATACGGCTCACCACTTTTACGAAATTGTCCGACATGTGCGGCTGCACCAAATCGATAAGCGTGAATACACTGCGCCACTTGTTGCTGATCTAAATAGCTTTCTAAAATGCTATTTAAACGAGCAAGATGCGCCGATTCAAGTGGATGAACGCTTTCTCTTAATGCAGTTGAGTTTGGCATAAGGACAAGTAAACTTAAAACAAAGGATTAACTGGCGGATGATGATCGTGAACATCACCAACACGATGCAGTGCATTCACGTTCGTTTCTGTTACATGACCGGCTGCAATTTCACGCAGGGCAACAACGGTATCTTTATCTTTGCCACGCGGGACAAATTCAGTTGCACCATGACTTAATTGTCTTGCACGGGTGCTGGCAAGTAAAACCAATTTAAATCGGTTTTCAAGGTTTTCTAAACAATCTTCAATCGTTACGCGAGCCATCTTTATATAGTTCCAAAAAGTTAAAGTGTAAAAAGTTATCTGTCTAAAATAGCGACAGCAGGCAAAGTTTTGCCTTCTAAAAATTCTAAAAACGCACCGCCTCCGGTTGAGGTGTACGATATTTGGTCATTAATGCCATATTTATCAATAGCTGCAAGTGTGTCGCCACCGCCAGCGATTGAAAAAGCGTCACTACCCGCAATGGCATAAGCAAGTGTTTGTGTGCCGTGTGCAAATTGGTCAATTTCGAAAACGCCGACAGGGCCATTCCAGACGATAGTTTTGGCTGATTTCAAAATGCTTGCATAATGTGCAGCGGTTTCGGGGCCAATATCTAAAATTAAATCATCTGCTTCAATATCGGCAACCTCTTTAACAGTGGCCTCTGCAGTATCAGAAAATTCTTTTGCGCATACAACATCCGTTGGAATAGGAATGTCTGAGCCAGCGGCTTTCGCGTTAGCAATAAGTTGCTTTGCTTCATCAATTAAATCAGGTTCATAAAGCGATTTTCCAACAGAAAATCCTGCCGCAGCAATAAACGTGTTGGCAATGCCACCACCGACAATCAATTGATTCACTTTTTGAGAAAGTGCTTGAAGGACAATTAATTTACTGGATACTTTTGAACCACCAACAATGGCAATAACCGGTTTTTCAGGTGATCCTAAAGCGCGACCCAGTGCATCCAATTCATCAGTCAACAAGGGGCCTGCGCAAGAAATAGGTGCGAATTTTGCGATGGCGTGCGTGGAGGCTTGTGCACGATGGGCGGTACCAAATGCGTCCATCACAAAAATATCACACAGCGCAGCCATTTTTTTGCCCAATTCGTCACTGTCTTTTCCTTCGCCAATATTAAAGCGAACGTTTTCACATAAGACGACTTCACCGGCAGAAATAGTAATGCCTTCCAGCCAGTCTTTTTCTAAACGAACCGGTTTATTTAATAGTGTCGCCAAGTGATCGGCAACGGGTTGCAGTGAATACTCTGGATTGTATTCTCCCTCAACTGGGCGGCCAATATGCGACATTAGCATAACTGCTGCGCCAGCATTTAGCGCATGTTGAATGGTGGGTAAACTTGCTTGAATACGAATATCACTGGCTACTTTACCATTTTTTACAGGGACATTTAAGTCTTCTCGAATTAAAACGCGTTTTCCCGCAAGGTCTAAATCTACCATACGCAAAATGGTCATACGTTATTCTCCCTCTTTCCATTTAATAGAACAGCCAATACTGCTTAATTGTTCTGTTGGGCCGTGACCGGTTTGCGCCACTAATTGCATCGCTTCAAATAAGTCACGTGGTGTATTGTCAGGTGTGATTTCTCGGCGACTTGAATCAAGACGGCCTCGGTATTGCAATTCAAAATTGGCGTTATACCCGAAAAAATCCGGTGTGCAAATAGCACCGTAAGCCTTAGCTATTTCTTGTGTTTCGTCAAGTAAATACGGGAAACTAAATTGCAATTCATCAGACAATTTTTTCATGTTATCAAACGAATCATCAGGGTAATTGGCTACATCATTAGGCATAATAGCAACGCTGTTAATGCCAAGTGCTTTAAGTTCGTTGGTATCACGCACGATACGATCTTTTACCGCTTTGACATACGGGCAATGATTGCAAATAAACATCACAAGCAGGCCTTTCTCGCCCATACAATCTTGCAGTGTCCAGTTCTTACCATCAACACCAAGTAGCGTAAAATCAATCGCTGGTTTACCAAAATCACAAATCGGTGTTTCTAACGTCACCATAAATTTCACCTCGTTTATTTGAAATATTGAGATGATTATATAGTGTGGCGCTGAGAAAATAACTATTAACCTTTGAATTTATGTTTCAAAGGATTGCAATACAGCGCCGCTAGGGTAATGATATGTCATCATTATTCATTTTTATTTTATTCAAATCATGAAGGAAAATCGTATGATTCAAACTATTAATTTAACTGTGACAGGCATGAAATGTGGCGGTTGTGAAACAAATGTTGTAGGAAAACTAACGGCTTTAGCGGGAGTAGAACGCGCGATCGCTAATTTTAAAGAAAATGTAGTCAGCGTTGATTTTGATGCAGACCAAATTGATGTGGATGAGTTAGAAGACGTCATTATTGCCGCTGGTTTTGGCGTCGAGTAATTGGCGATGACTGCGAATTCTCATGGTTCAGAAGCATTGCGTTTATCTATTTTAGGAATGCGGTGCGCTGGCTGTATTAGTGCTGTTGAGGGCGCATTAAATTCTGTTTCTGGGGTGGAATCGGTGAGTGTGAATTTTGCCGATCATTCTGCCATAGTGAAAGGCAATCCCGATATTGATGCGCTGAAGAAATCAATTAAAGCAGCAGGGTTTGATGCTGCGGTGATGGAAGGCTTTGAAGACCCAAGCGAGCAAGAAGCTCAAGAATTGGCGCGTTATCATTCGCTTATGTATAAAGCAAAAATAGCAGGTGGTTTTGGCGCATTTCTAATGATAGGTGAGCATTTAGACTGGCTGCCAATGATGGGCATGGCACACAGTCAATTTTTTTGGACAGTCATTGCTGTATTGACGTTAATGATCATGGGATATTGCGGTGGGCATTTTTATACAGGCGCTTATCAGTCATTTCGACTGCGTCAATATAATATGGATACGTTGATTGCTTTAGGTACAGGCTCTGCGTGGCTTTACTCTTGCGTGATGATTGATTATTACATGGCATTTCCTGCGTTATCGCAGCATGCTTATTTTGAAGCGGCTGTCGTTATTTTGGCGTTTATTAACTTAGGTAACGCACTTGAAACGCAAGCGCGAGGTAAAACCTCAGGCGCGATTCGTCAGTTACTGGGGTTGCAACCACGTACCGCCCGTGTAGTGCGTGATGGCGTTGAAATGGATGTGCCTATTGAAGAGGTTGGACTAGGCGAAACGTTGCGTGTGCGTCCGGGTGAGAAAATTCCCGTTGATGGCGTCTTAGTTGAAGGGCATTCAAGTGTTGATGAATCGATGTTAACGGGTGAGTCCATGCCAGTTGAGAAAACGGTAGGCGCACACGTGGCAGGTGGCACGATGAATCAAACAGGCAGTTTTTTATTTACCGCAACGCGTATTGGTCGTGATACCGCGCTTGCTCAAATTATTAAAAGCGTTCGATTAGCGCAAAATAGCAAACCTAAAATTGCGCGTTTAGCCGATCAAATTGCGAGTATTTTTGTTCCCGTTGTGGTTTCAATTTCAGCGGCGACTTTTCTGCTGTGGCTAATTTTCGGTGGTGAAGGGGCGTTGAGTTATGCGTTTGTGTCATCGATGACTGTGCTGGTGATTGCTTGCCCTTGCGCATTAGGATTGGCGACGCCTATTTCTGTGATGGTGGCAGTAGGGCGTGCGGCGCAATCGGGGATTTTGATTCGCAAAGGTGAAGCGTTGCAAACGGCAGGAAAATTAAACTGTATTATTTTAGACAAAACCGGCACGGTGACACAAGGTAAGCCACGTGTTGCAAAGGTGCTTGCTTTTGGCGAATTTGATGAAACGACGGTTCTACAACTGGCCGCAAGTTTAGAATCCGGTTCAGAACATCCGCTTGCAGGCAGTATTTTAGA
>CAJBJW010000344.1 GCA_903953455.1 uncultured Pseudomonadota bacterium
GGAAGAAAAGACATTAGTGCGTTTAGCCGAACTCTCTTTTCAGTTCAATTTATGGCAAGAGGCCCAAGAGGTGCTTAAGCGTAACGTTGAATTACATCCACAAAGTGCAGATGCACATTGGAATTTAGCCCATTCGTATGCAGAATCTTGGCAAATGGAAGAAGCGTTAGCTGAACTTGAAAAAGCGGAGGCCATCGAGCCGCAATCAGGTGCGTTGTCGATGCGTGCATCGATTGCGGGAAGAATAGGGGATGCTGACACCGCTCTCGCGCTTTATCGTCAACTTGCCGAAAGTGAAAATATATATTCAGCCATGCGCTCAAGTACCGCTATGAGTTCGCTTTATAGTGATAAATTAAGTGCGCAGGAGGTGGCAGATTTACACGCTGAACTCTTCACGCCACTTGGCGAAAATGCGCGAAAAATAGCATCATTTAACAATATTCGTAGCGCAAAGCGACGCTTGAAGATTGGTTTTATCACCGCTGATTTTCATCATCAACACCCCGTTAACATTTTCATGCAGCCCGTTCTCGCTCGTTTAGATGCGAAACAATTTGATGTGACGATTTATTTTACGGGCGTGTCTTATGATGAGCAAACGTATTTAGCTAAAAAGCGTGTTGCACAGTGGGTTGAGGTCACAACGTTTAGTGATGTTCACTTAAGTCGCCGTATTGAAGCAGATAAAATTGATATTCTAATTGATTTATCAGGGCATACCAGTATGCAGCGCATGAATGTTTTTGCGCAACGTGCAGCACCCATTCAAGTCACTTATTTAGGATATCCTGCGTCAACAGGCGTGCCTAACATAGATTGGTTAATTGCTGATAATATAGTGGCGCCTCAATCACACGATTCGCTCTACTCTGAAAAAGTGATACGCCTGCCTAATACCGTTTTTTGTTATGCACCAGAAGTGGATTATCCGTATCCTGAATACACAGAGCAGCATGAAAAACGCCAATTGACGTTTGGTTCATTCAATAATGTGCCAAAACTGACGCCGCATACTATCAAGTTATGGGCGGCGATTTTAAATGAAGTCCCTAATTCACGTTTGGTGTTAAAAGCACCGAGCTTTAAAGACGGTAGTGCAATCAAAGTGTTTACCGCACGTTTTGTGGCTGAAGGGGTGGATGCGTCGCGCTTAGAATTCCGTGGGCCTGTTGGATTGACTGAGATGATGGCGGAATATGCGGATATTGATATCGCACTTGACCCCGTTCCTTATAACGGTGGTACAACCACTCTGCAAGCGATGTGGATGGGGGTACCTGTTATTGTAAAAGCGGGGAATCATTTTGTGTCGCGTATGGGGGCGAGTTTTATGTCGGCAGCTGGTTTGAGTGAATGGGTTGCGGAAAATGACGCAGACTATTTGCGTATTGCCGTTGAAATGGCAAAAGATCGCAACGCATTGTTGTCTTTAAAACAAGGCTTAAGAAAACGCTTATTAAGCAGACCAGCTTGGAATATTGATCATTTTACCGCAGATTTTGAAAAGGCTTTACTTACAATGTGGCGCGAATACGCTAAAAATTAGAAATAATACATTCTAATTTTTTGCAAAATGGGTAATGGGAATTAATTTGAATCCATTTCAGATGACTTAATGCCCCTTAAATTTATTGGATTATTACCATCAATAAGTCATACGAAAAAATCATTATCAGATCACGCAATTTCTTGACTGTTTAAGTTGCTATAATCGAAAATTTAATTTTTTGATGAATTTGAAATCATTGCCTATTTCAGGTTGAATGTTTTTTTATTTAGCTATCGTATTGACTATATAAGTCACTCTAATGGGAGAAATACTCACTATGCTAGGCAGGATTTTTACAGAATTTTTCACATTAGTGGAAGCAGAATTTGGTGATGATATGCTCGATGACATCATCGAAGATGCTGAGTTACCTAATGAAGGTGCTTATACTGCCGTCGGTAATTATGATTATTTAGAGCTGATACGTTTAGTTACAGCCCTATCTGAGCGTTCGCATATTGGTATACCCGATTTAGTCAAAACGTTTGGTACGTTTATATTTGAGCGATTAGTATTGATATATCCCAAATTGACTGAAAATATAAGTGATTCTTTTTCGTTTTTATTAGGTATAGATAATGTTGTTCATGTTGAAGTTAAAAAACTTTACCCCAATGCTTCTCTGCCTAAATTTTACACGTCAATGCAAGATGAGACCCTGGTAATGGTTTACCAGTCAGATAGAAATCTTCCTGATTTTGCTGAAGGACTTATTATTGGTGCAGGCCAGTATTTCAGCGAAAATCTGATGATTACTAGACAGCTACTTGATGATGGTTCTACTGAATTTCGTATTACACGTTAATTGAATCAAAATGACAGCAGCAGATGATAATCTCGACATCAAATGGAGAAAGCGATTATATCGAGAGCGTTTGGCGCGTCAAACTGCTGAAAAGTTACTTGAAGAAAAAAGTCGTGAGCTTTATTTGCTTAATCTTGATTTAGAAAAGCAGGTGAAACTGCGTACGCATGAACTTAAGGCTGCGTTAGTTAAGGCTGAGGTTGCAGTGAAAGTAAAAGCTGAGTTTCTAGCTAATATGAGTCATGAAATTCGAACACCCATGAACGCCATTATTGGTTTATCGTTACTTGGGATGAACGCGCCTATTGATAAACAGCATCATTATTTGCGTAATATATCCGGTGCATCAGAAAGTTTATTGGCGATTCTTAATGATATTTTAGATTTTTCTAAAATTGAATCAGGCAATGTAAAACTCGAATTAGATTATTTCAATTTAGATGAGGTGATTGAAAATATTGCAATGTTATTTACGGAAGAAGTTCGACGTAAAGCATTAACATTTACTATTATTCAGCCAAGTAACCTTAACGTTTTGCTCAAAGGCGATGCGCTCAGACTCAAACAGATATTAATCAATTTAATTAATAATAGCGCTAAATTTACACACAAAGGCTTTGTTAATTTAGAAATATCACTGATTTCTCAACATGAAAAAGAGATACAGCTCCAATTTGCTGTCAAAGACAGTGGCATTGGAATGAATGAAGAGCAACAGAAAATGTTGTTTCAATCTTTCTCGCAAGCGGATACTTCCATTACTCGACGTTTTGGTGGTTCAGGGCTCGGCCTTGTCATCAGTCAGAAGTTTGTCGAACTGATGGGCGGAAAAATTACTTGTAAGAGTACGCCCGATTTGGGCAGTGAATTTTTCTTTACACTGTCCTTTGAAATAGCAACATCGGGTAAAATTTCAGAAACGAGCATTCCAAGTTCGGCCAAAAAAACACTTTTGCAGCGCCTTGCAGAGGCAGCAGAGTCACTGGAAAATGTTCGGGTACTTCTCGTTGAAGACACGCCACTCAATCAACAAGTAGCGAGTGAGTTCCTGCGTAATGCTAAGTTACATGTCACCGTGGCTGATAATGGCAAAGAAGCGTTAGCGGTGCTTGAGCAGAATGTGTTTGATGTCATTTTAATGGATGTCCAAATGCCAGTGATGGATGGATTTGAAGCGACAAAAATTATTCGTGAAAATTCGCAATTTGCACATTTACCCATTATTGCGATGAGTGCGGGGGTGACTTTGGATGAGCAAGAAAAATGTCATCATGTTGGTATGAGTGATTTTATTGCCAAGCCGATTAATCCTGTGCAGATGCTAGAAAAAATCAAGCAACACGTAATTAAATAAAATTGAAAAATTAAGCGATATGTTATGGATTAATGTTGCTTAAAATACTGATTTTCATCGTTAATAAAAAAATCCGAGTTTGATTTTTCTGTCGCTATATCGTTTCATTGTTAGTGTTATTTAAAGTCACAATATTACCTACCTACCTACCTACCTACCTTGCTGTATTTTCGTTTATTTGTTGTTGCATCGAAATAATGAATGTTTTAGAATGAAAACAGTATTTTTAATGCAATATCATCCTTTTAGCAAGTTAGAAAATTGACTGCATAAGTTGTTTTTTCTAATTTAATAAACAACGCTATAAATGTCATTAATCATTTCACTCTAACAAATTTAAGGATAAGTGCATTATGCAGAAGTGCATTAAAAAACTTAAGGTTTTGATTCTCTTTTGTATTAGTGTAAGTTCAAATTTAAGTTATGCGGGTCGAGGCATTGAGGTTGTTCATCTGCAATTGCCGTGGAAGCATCAATTTCAATTTGCTGGATACTACGCAGCGTTAGAAAAAGGCTATTACGCTAAAGCGGGTCTAAGCGTTGTTATTCATGAAGGTACTCCTTCAGTTGTCATTCCATCAGTATTAAAGGGTCAAGCGCAATATGGTGTCACGCATAGTGAATTATTATTTTCGCGTTTACAAGGTGCGCCTGTTGTCGCTCTTGCGGCTATTTTCCAACATTCCCCCTCCGTTCTCGTCACACGTGAAAATCTTCTATCGCCACGAGATTTAATCGGCCAACGAATAATGCTATCGTCCAAAAATAATATAATTGAGAATGGTGATATTGAGCTTTTGGAGATGTTTGCAAACGAAGGTGTTAAATACAATGAATTGAAAATCATCCAAAGTCATTTTGACATCAATGATTTAATGACAGGGAAAACCGATGCGTTGCAAGTCTATACTACAAATGAAATTTACGCCCTAAAGCAAACGAATTATCATTTTAACGTTATCAGTCCCCGAAGTTATGGTGCTGATTATTATAGTAATATTCTATTTATGTCAGAGCAGGAATTAGATTCCAATGTTGATCGTGCTGATGCTTTTCGTAAAGCAAGTCTTGATGGATGGCGATACGCACTCGACCATCCTAATGAGATAATAGATTTACTGCACAAAAAATATCATACTAAAAAAACGACGGCTGAATTAGCGTTTGAAGCTAGGGCTATGCAAGATTTAATTGCTGTAGATACCATAGAGTTGGGGCATTTAAATATTGCACGTTGGCAGAAAATGGCAATGGCATCTGATCGGTTAAATATAGTGCATACCACTAATGTGTTTGAGCGTTTACAGGGATTTAATTTCGATAGTGAGCATTTTTTAAATAAAAAAATAGAAAATTATTCATTAGAAATTTGATGGGGAGGATTTCTATTTTTTTTATTAACAGGCTTTTTGTTTGTTCTGACGTTTAATGCTAAACGACGTATTATTTTTCATCA
>CAJBJW010000345.1 GCA_903953455.1 uncultured Pseudomonadota bacterium
CATTCAAAAACATTATATTTACTAGAAAAACACTTTAAAACGGAGTATTTATGGCACTTATCATCAACACCAATTTAAGCTCAATTAACGGGCAACGTAATTTAACGTCTTCGGCAACATCACTTTCGACATCAATGACACGCTTATCATCTGGCGTAAGAGTTAATAGTGCAAAAGATGATGCAGCTGGTCTTGCTATTGCTGACAGAATGAACTCTCAAATTCGTGGTATGACAGTTGCCGTTAGAAATGCAAACGACGGTATCTCACTTACACAAACTGCTGAAGGCGCGTTAGGTTCATTAACTGATACCTTGCAACGCATGCGTGACTTAGCGGTACAATCATCAAGTAACGCCGCTGTTTCAGCTTCGGATCGCGCTAAAATCGACACTGAGTTCAAAGCATTAAACGACGAGTTAATGCGTGTTGTCCAAAATAGTGAATTTAATGGTAAAAAAATTCTAAACGGTGACCTCGCTACTGGCTTAAATATTCAAGTGGGAGCCACTTCAGACACCAACAGCCGTATTGGCGTAGCAGTATCCAATATGAGTCAATTATTGGCTCCCGTGACGAAAACAACACTCAGTCCAGCCAGTCAAAAAATTGATTCTTCCTTGTCTGCCGCAATCACTAAAGCCAGTAATGACGCAGTCAATGATTCTACTTCTGCTTATTATCAATTGTTAACACCCGCTAACTCAGCAGCTAAATTAGCCAATGCAGCGGTTGTTGCCGCAAAAAAAGCAATGGAATCACCTACTGACTTAGCACTTGCAAAAGCCGCATCAGCAGCCAACGCGAAAGCAGCAGCGGCATTAGCCGCTTCATCTGCAGCCACAAAAGCCACAACAGCAACGAGCTTGTCAAACGAATTAGTGTCACAAGAATTTACTGATAAAGTGAATGCATCTGACTTCGCTATTCAGGCAACCAATACATCTGTTATCTCAACAGATACTGTTATTCAAGCGAAAAGTGTAACCGATGCAGCTCAAGCAGCTTCACTATCAATTACAGCAGCATCATTGGCTGACTCGGCAAAAACCACTATTACCGCCATTAGTCAAAACGTTTACTCCAACATCATGTTCAGTTTAACTGGGGACAAAATTGATAAACCCGCTTCTGTCAGAGATGTGTCAGGCCAAGTAGATTTAGCGGTTGCTGGTCAAGATACCGTTTTAAACCAATCAGTAAACCGGTCATTTAAAGTAGGTAATGCATTTGGTGCGGATAGAGAAGCTCAAAAAACCTTAGCTGGATTAGCTGTAGCGAAGGCGATTGCAGGCGCATCTTATGTTGAAGATCCATTGAAAACTGCGTCAGCAAATGAAACCGATAAAGCTTCTTCAATCAGTAACAATAAATTAATTTTAGATATTTCGACTGCCGCTGACGGCGTAGCAGCGGATTATGCATTATCAGCGATTAACTACATCGATGCAGCCATTGCTGCTATTGATACAGAACGCTCAAACTTAGGTTCAACTCAAAACCGTTTCACCACAACGATTGCTAACTTGCAAAACGGCATTGAAAACCAAACTGCAGCTAAATCCCGTATTATGGATGCCGATTTCGCAGTAGAAACTGCAAACATGAGCCGTGCTCAAATATTACAACAAGCAGGTACAGCGATGTTAGCTCAGGCAAATCAATCTGGCCAAACCGTCATGACCTTGTTGAGATAATCAGCACAGAACATAGCAATGATTTTTTGACGTAAAAACAGGCGTTATGATCTGGCAACTACAATGCCGACATAACGTCTGAACGCGTAAGTCTAAGATATTATTTATCGGATAAAGCTATCAATCAATTGGATAATTTAGTATTCACCCTCAGCACCGTTAATTTCAAGCGCTTTTTGATACAACAATTTTTTCTTCGCGCCCGTAATTTCAACTGCGAGTGAAACGGCTTGTTTCAGGCTACACTGTGCAAGCAAAAGTGTTAACACACGCAACTGTTCAGACGTTAAGTCAATATCTGCACGGTTAATTTTTTCTGCGCCTTCAACAATAACAACAAATTCGCCTCGACGCATATTCGCATCGCGCTCAACGAGAGCTAACATCTCACCCAGCGGTAATTTAACAATCGTTTCATGTAACTTCGTTAATTCACGCGCAATCACAATCGAGCGCTCAAGTGGCAGAACACTCGCCATATCCTGCAAACAATCTAAAATACGATGACATGACTCATAAAAAACCCAAGTCGTCGGTATCTCAGCACGTTCTTTGAAAAATGTTTGCCTTGCCCCTGACGTGCGTGGCGTAAATCCTTCGAACGTAAATGGCGTAATCGCCACGCCAGCCACCGATAAAGCGGCAATTAACGCACAAGCGCCCGTGATGGGAACAACCGTTAGATTCGCTTCATGCACCGCTTTGACAACAGGCATACCAGGATCGCTAATCAGCGGCGTTCCTGCATCCGATACCAGCGCAATTGATATTCCCGAACGAAGTTTTTCGATAATGTCTAACGCGGCTTTATCTTCATTATGTTGATGCAGCGCAATGACTTTATTGCTAATTCCATAATGTTGTAGCAACATTTTAACGTGACGTGTATCTTCAGCAGCAATCAAATCAACACTTTTTAACGTGTCAATTGCCCGAAAAGTGATATCAGCCAAATTGCCAATAGGCGTTGCCACGATGTAGAGCGTACCGGATGTTTGAGTCATATTTTTTCTCTTAAAATGCGTAAAATACGCGTTCTATTTTCAATATTTAAAAATCAATAAAGCCACGATGAATACAACGAAATTTCCTAAAACAAAAGCAGCGCATTTACGCAGTGGTGAACTCGCCGAGCAACGCGCATGTGACTTTTTACTGTCAAATCAATTCACACTCGTTGAACGTAACTTTCGCTGTCCACATGGTGAACTCGATTTAATCATGCGTGAAGGAGAAACACTTGTAATTGTTGAAGTACGTTTTCGAAAAAATGCCAAATACGGCAGCGCATTAGAAAGCGTGACCGCCTCAAAACAAGCAAAATTGATTGCCACAACCGAATTTTATCTCAACACGTTAACAAGCGATATGCCTGCCATACGTTTTGATGTGATTGGAATCTCAGGAGAAGGGGAATTGCAATGGGTTCAAAATGCGTTTTGAGCGTAGCTATTCTCTAATTGAAAAGTCGCTACGCTAGAACGGGCAAGTAAACAAGATTAACTTGAGGATTTCACTTTTTTGTTATGCACAGATTGTGATTTTGTCGATGCCGCTGCAACCGCTACAGAAGGCGCTCTAACGGTTAATTTATGACCTTCAATTAACGTATTTTTAGCAGATAATTTATTCCAATCGGCAAGTGACTTTGCATCAACGGCAAACTTCTGAGATAAACTTGTTACGGTATCGCCTTTTTTGACGACATAAGCTACCGTTTTTACTTCTGTTTTACTTTTTTCGTTTGATTTATCTGTTAATGTTGAAACAACAGAAGCTATTTTTTCATCTTTTTTATTATGATGACCTTTATCTTTTTCAGCTAATTTTGCTTTATGTAACGCCAAAATAGGCTTTGCATCTTTCACATCATGCTGGCGAATTGGGTCTTGACGCACATCCACTTCGTTTTTGTTATCGTCAGCGTCATAACTTGATGAAACCCATTCTTCAAAAGGCAGTTGCGCTAAGTTTTCTTTAAATCCTTCCGCTTTCGCAACAGGAATCAATAAACGACGAGGACCTGAACCTTCTGGTGCTGTTTTCTTTTTATTAAAGGCAGGATTGAGCTTTAAAAAATCATGTAGCGACATATCCGCCATTTCAGCTGCTTTTGATAAATCCAATTGCGCATCTAAAGGCACAATTTCAAAATAAGGCTTATTTGGAATGTGATGTAAATTGACATTATATTCATTGGCATTGGCAAAGATTTTAGCAATGGCAAGCAAACGGGGAACGTAATTTGTCGTTTCATCAGGTAATGAAAGAGACCAATAATCTGTTGGCAAATTACGGTATTCATTGCGTTCAATTGATTTTCTAACGTTACCTTTTCCGTAATTATACGACGCAAGCGCAAGCAACCAATCACCATCAAAGGTTTCACTTAACTGTTTTAAGTAGGTTGTCGCGGCTTTTGTTGACGCATAAACGTCACGACGTCCGTCGTACCATGAATTTTGTTGCAGTCCAAACATTCTGCCCGTTGACGGGACAAATTGCCAAAGGCCCGACGCCTCCGCTTTTGAATACGCATTAGGAATAAATGCACTTTCCACAACAGGCAACAGCGCTAATTCACCAGGAATGTTTTTGGCTTCGATTTCGTCAAGAATCAAATGCAGATAAGGCTCTGCGCGTTGTTGAATCGCGTTAAGCGCATTAGGATGACTCAAATACCAATTGATTTCATGATCAATGCGTTCATTTTCAATTTTAGGTAGTGAGTATAAAGACAGTAAACGTGCCCACACCGTATCTTGGTTTTGAGCAACAGTCTTGCTAATTTCATTTTTATCTGTCGGTTGATAGTTATGAAAATAACCGTCAACGTACTTTTTGTCTTGTTGAGCAACGTCTGAATCAAGATCATTAACGCTAAGTGCGTCTTTTGAATTTTGCGTACAACCCGCCGCTGTAAGCGTCAGTAAGAGTAATAATAAATTAACGTGCCTGTTTTGTTTAATCGTCATCATTTAACCTTGGTAATTATGAAGTGGTTTGATTATAGTAAGAATTTAGCTCAAAATCATTAAAACGCGCTTAAATTGAGAGGATTTTATGAAACGTGATTTTTTGTTTGCTTATTTCCAAACGCCCCGTGGTAAATTGTTAAAAGAGCTTGAAGTCGCTTATTTACAGCGCTCAATTACCGTAGGCTGCCAACAGACACTACTTCAAATTGGCGGTCTTGGCTGGGAAAATGAATTTATTGATTGTTCGCTGTACCAAAATTTTTCGGTACTAGATGCCAAGAAATTAGGGTCAGATGAAGCACTAAAAGTCAGCGCGAAATCTTATGCACTTCCTTTTCAAAGTAATTGTTTTGACATGATTATTGTGCCGCACCTCCTTGAATTTGATGCTTCACGCTTTCAAACGGTCCGTGAAATTGAACGAGTACTCAAACCTGAGGGCATCCTCATTATCATCAATTTCAACCCGTGGAGTTTTTCAGTATTGTATCAATTTCTTCTTGATAAACGCCGTCTTGCGGATTCGTGGAAAGGGCACTTTATTTCACGTGCACGCTTATTTGATTGGCTCAAATTGCTGAATTTCGAAGTCAACAGCAAAACAGAGTTTTATTTAAACTCAACGAAAACAAAACAAGGCCTTCAAGCTTTGAATAGTTTTTCCATTTCCTCCAGTGCGTACGCAGTGCGAGCCATTAAACGTCGATTCAACCCAATTCCTATGACACACGTCCAATCCCTCGTTACCAGACTCGCCATTGCAAATCCCATTGGCGCAACCGCAAATCGCCATGACTGATAAAGTCATTATTTATACCGATGGCGCGTGCCGCGGCAATCCCGGAAAAGGCGGCTGGGGGGCTATTTTGCGCTACAAAGGAACACTAAAAGAATTACACGGTGGCGAACACGAAACGACCAATAATCGCATGGAATTAATGGCCGCTATTTCGGCGTTAGAAGCGCTCAAAAAACCGTGTGAAGTTGACCTTCACATTGATTCAAAATACGTTTTAGACGGGATCACTAAATGGCTGCCAAATTGGAAAAAATCCGGTTGGAAAACAGCTGCAAAAGCGCCTGTCAAAAATGACGATTTATGGAAACGCCTAGATAGTGCCATTCAACCACATAAAATTAATTGGCAATGGGTCAAAGGTCACAGCGGCAACGCTGGCAATGACCGCGCTGATGCATTAGCTAATTTAGGGATTGATTCCCTGCGGTAATTTCAAAAAAATCCTAAACCCAGTCCACAAAGGTGATCATTCACCCAATAATATCAATATATTACGCTATATTGATAGCAAGCATTCTATTGCGTTTTCTTGTGCGACACATCCCCACCAAAAAATCGATAATACCCTCCAAAGTTATTATGTCTTTGTTAAAGATTGGCATAAAGCAATCCACAACGTTTTGCACTTGCCCAAAAAGACAATATCCTTAATTTCAACAAGCAAGGCAGCATCAATAGCACAACATGTTAGCGACGCCTAATCGTCAAATATCAATATATTGATGCATGCAAAGTAGCGTAAATAATGAACAACTGAAAAGGTAACTTTTATTAGCGCCTAATGCTAAAAAAAATGCGGATACCATTCAGCGACAATACATGATGTTTATTCTGAAATTTTAGATTGATATATGACAACTAAAGACAAAACCGCTCCTGTACTCTCTGAGGCAACGCCAAAGAAAGGCATGACATCTGTTGACATCACTCAAAACGTGATTTTCACGTTTAACGAAGCTATTGTCGCTGGCAATGGAAAAATCATTATCAGCAACGCAAAAGGCGATACACGCATTATCTCGCTCAACCCTTTAGATAGTACGTCTAGTCAAGTCAGTTTTTCTGGTAAAAATCTGGTTATCAATCCGCTAGACAATTTGCTTGCTAACAGTCGCTACAGCATCCAAATTGACAATAAAGCCGTTAAAGACGCCAGTGGCAACTTCTATGCGGGCATTAAAAACACCACCACTTTATCTTTTGATACAACTGACACCAACGCGCCCAAATTTAAAACCAGCAGCCCCATCCTTAATGCAAAAAACATCGCAGCCAATGCCACGTTGCGCTTTACATTTGATGAAAAAATTAAACTCGGCACTGGGAATATCACGCTAATTAGCGAAAACGATACCCGCACAATTCCCATCAACGATGAGCAAATCACACTATCGGGCAACACGTTAATCTTTAATCCAGCAGTGGATTTGAATGTAAAAAGTCAATATAAAGTGCGTATTGATGCTGGGGCGATTCAAGATTTAGCGCCCGTAGCGAATTCAGCACTTGGCGTTAATGTAAACTTCACGACCAAAGCAACTGGCGATAAACAAGTCCCCATTATTGAAGACTACACCATTGACAGTAAGAATAATAACCTCCAACTGATTTTTCAAGAACCCATTAAAATGGGCAAAGGTAGTTTCAAATTAAGTACTAATGGCGAACCCCAACTCGTTATTTCAGCTAACGACGTGTCAATTCATGGCAACGTTGCAACCCTCTCTGCAACGCTTACTCTGGGAAAGACCTACACCATATCGGCACCGAAGGGCTTTGTGAGGGATTTGGCAGGTAATGCCCTTAACGAATGGACAGCAAAAGTATCCCCCTCTTCCACCCCTGATGAACACAAAATTGTAGCACCAACACTGGCGTCATTATTAGCAATGAACCCAGACACCGATTTCATTAGCGCCGCTAAAGCCGCACTCATTCCAACTGAAGTGGCTTACAATAAAATGATCGCCAATCGAATTACGATTCGTGACACCCCCGCTAATATTCAAAAGTATTGGGATATGTTAACCCTACTGAATTTAGATCCGCCCTTTGGTCGTATTGAATTTAAAAACACAGATGGCTCTAACATTTTAAATCCGATTTTAGAATTGAAGTCCTCACAATTTGAACTCGATCAACAAACCGATGCAACACATGGATTGCTCAAATTTATTACCAGTCATTACAAACTCGTTATTTCAGATTTAAGTACTTACGATATTGAAAACGCCAATAATGAAACCTTAATTAGTCAGTTTATGGTTCAAGATACGATTGAAAATATCACTAAAAATTGGTCAAAACTTGAAAAAGCGCTCGAACTAGGAAAACTGCAAGGCATCAAAATCACAGATGGCACAAATTTAAACATCGTAGACTTAGTGAAAATCAATCAACCGTCAGGCGGCAGAAATCCAACGTTTGCGGGAATTAATCAAACCAGTTTAAATTTACTCAAAATGATTCAATCGGATCATTTTTTTAATGTGGATGTTTATGTAGATAGTTTGCCTACGGATATGTGGACTGCGCTCAGTGACGTTAAAAAATCCAACAGCCACATTAACTCACTGAGTATCATCTTAAAAGAAAACGCGTTAATTTCTAGCCACGCGTTTTTATCTTTGCAAGATGCCTACAACCAAAAACCTGGAACCGAGGCAAGCCCCAACAATGTTGCGGGATTGAAATTAGATTCAAGCAAAATCAATAATTTAATTTGGAATATATCCGATATTCAAGATATTGATAATGTAGATACACCCATTATTCACCTTGTACCAACGCCTGCAGATAAAAATAAAATCATTAATATTGATTTCCAAAATACACTAAATGATTATGTGTTTAATATTCATGATATTCACAGTATGTTGAGCTCGTATTTTTATCAATACGTAATAGGTCAAAATAATTTAGGCGTAAAATTCACATTTAGTTTAAATAACGCTTTTAATATTGCAGATACGAGCGCTAACATCAATGCAAATATTAATGCCATTGCTCAACTGATTAAACTCAATAGCGTCATTTTAAAATCCACCGATAATAATAGTATTCATTGGCATGTTGTTACCGATGAAATTCATGCGTTAACCATCGACCCGAACACAAACAAAGTTATAGATAAGGCGAACGCGGTGTTAGTGGATAAAATCAACCACTTTTTTGCCTTAAATAAAGATTTATCGCTGCTTATTTACAACTCACTCGATCAATTAAGACAGTTAGATTTATCAGCGATATGGAATACAAACGTGATCATAAAAGTCGCGGATTCCGTAAGCCGTAGCGATGCACCAATTACGATTTTAAACAGCAACCACCATTTAACCATTGATTTATCGAATATAAAAGACATCACCAAGGTCAATGTGAGCAGTAATTACAATCACATGGCAGATGTAGAGGTCACAACAAGCGATAATTCGATTATTCACTTTATCATTGAAGACATTGAGTTCACACAATTAACAAAATCTGCGTTCAGAGGCATCGACTCCGCCGAATTGACCCTCAATGTTGACGTTAATACCATGTGGCCAGTGCTATCTCAAACTGATGATCACACGAGTTTAGTGATTGAAGATACCGCAAGTAATATTTCTAAATATTGGCCATCGCTCGTTGAGCAACCATCGAGAATTAAAGAAATCATTGTCACTGATTCCCAAGCCATTACGGTCAATGATTTATTTTTCGATCCGCTCAACACCCGCGATCATTTTGAAAAACTCAACTCAAACAGCGTAGATTTACTAAAAAAAGTCAACTACAACAACAATAAACAAATTTTCAATATCGCCAATACCTTAGGGGGTGTCCCCTCTAATGATTCCAATAGCGATGGAAAAGCGGATCTTTGGGATGCGCTAGCAAATTTAGGACTAAAAAACACACTCAATTTCATTGATGACAATGAAAACTTGAGTGTTACGGTTGATGATTTAAGCGCTTTTCAACATGCGAAAGCGAGCTCGATTTTGCATGGTTATCGCTTTAATGGCAGCAACGTTCATATCGGGTTATCGACAACCGATGACGAAAACAAAGCCAATTTGGCAGATAACTGGGATTTCTTTTCTACACAAAATACGCCTCATTTATCATTTAGCACCTCCAATGCAACGCAAATTCATCGACTCATCAATTCAACATTTAATCAGTTTATAGAAAAATTCAATACCGAATCCTCCACTGTTCAAATTGCGGATTCTGTTGAAAATTTAACCATGTATTTTGACGATGTAGTTGCGCTCAATGAGGTGGGCGTTGATACTCAAGTTTATATCACCGCGCCACATACCAATTTACCCATTGAAAAAAACAGTAATGGCGATTTGGCGGGCAGTTTGGATAGTGTATTGCCGATGGGCGTTTTAAATGCGGGGCATTACACGCTAAGTCAAAGTGATGCCGTTTCAGATACCGATTGGTTTAAAATCATACTCGATGCGGGCGTATCCTATCAAATCAATGTCGATGACAGTCCCTCTGCCAAAGGAATACTTGGGGATACTTATTTTTATGGCATTTATGATAAAAACGGCAATGATATAGAAGGCTTTAAAAACGACGATTCAAACGGCTCTAAAAACGCTCAAGTCATTTTCACCCCTAAAGAATCGGGCGTGTATTATTTATCTGCCGGCGCTTACTTCAGTGAAAATACAGGTGCTTATACATTATCTGTTCGCCCTGTATCTTCAAGCGATTACACGCTCAGTGTCAATGCAAGTCAGCTTAAAAGCAACAATGCACTCACCGTTTTAAACGCAATAGAGAACAGCTATAGCCTATCTATCACGTTATCCAAAGACGATAGTATCATCGATTTGTCGCGCTTATCATCAAGCACCCTCTCTAAAATCACGCTTAAACCCACTGACTTAACCCTTCATAAAAACGTGATTGTTGATAGCAAATCAAAGGTTAGTATTGATTTAAGTGCGCTCACTCACATCGAAAACAAAGTGACAGAGCAAATCACTAAAGAGGGTATCGAGCTCATTTTTACCGATACCACAGGAAAAGAACACACCCTGTCATTAGTAGGTCTACACGATAACACCAACATTTCATTTAATCGTAGCGTTGAAATCACTTATCGAGATTTAGCGGCAAATATTTCTGCAAACTGGGCAGCATTAAAAGCCATGCCCCAAATCACGCATATCGAGGTGTCTGATAACGGGCTTGTAAGCGTTCCAGATTTATTTAAAGTAGATAATAACACCTCCTCAATGGACGTCGTCAACGCAAGCACGGTGGCGCTGCTTAAAAAATTCAATTTAACAAAAGAGGCTGAAGGTTTTCGCGTTTTGATTGAAAACAACACGGGTGACGATGTTGTACCTAATGCGTCATCGCTTATGTGGACGAATTTAAAAAATATCGGTTTAACTGCGCCCGTTCATCTTGTCGCGGCAGGTCACAATTTAACGCTTTCTGACAGCAGTTTAGCGGCCATTCAACACGCGATAGCCAATCACATTATTGTCGATTTTCAATCACAAAATACGGGCAATATTGATTTTAACGGTGATTTTACCAAAATAGGTAACATTACCGATGCAAACGTCTTTGAGCGAAATTTAAATAGCGCTCCCATTAAATTAGATGCGTCAGGCCTAAGTGCTCCCATTGATACCTCTGTGGTAAAAAACATCGTGCAATCTGCCATCTACGAGGCGTTGACGACAACGGGAATTACGCCCTATTATTATTTAACGCCCAAAATATCCGATTCCGCAGCGGCCATTAGCCAACATTTGGCAAGTCTTAAAACATTTGAAACATTTTTCACGAATTCCCAAATACAGCTCAGTGATGCCACCTTTCCCGTTATCACCGTGCATAACATTCAAGATATCACCACTTATCAATCGGTATTAGACTCCATTTCCAATGGGAGTTATGGGTTGCAGATAGCCGATACATGGCATGATTTAAGTGCGTTAAATTTAACGACTAACGAGTTAGGTTTTGCAACACTGGTGATTACCCCTTCTGATTTAGGCAATAGCGATCACGCTCAAATCGCGTTGACCGTACCAAGCAACACCGAAATTAACGTTGATTTGACCGCATTCTCAAACATTACCAAGGTAGTTAAAACCGTCACCGACAAACAAGTATCGCTCGCTATCTCGCTTCAAGATGATCCCCTAACCC
>CAJBJW010000346.1 GCA_903953455.1 uncultured Pseudomonadota bacterium
ATTATCTTAGTATTAGATAATAATTTTCTGTTTAAATCACTTTGATTCACAAATTGAATAAAGTAAAAATGCATTAAATCTTGTAGTTATTTAAAGTTAGACTATTATCTAACACAAAGTAATATGTACTCTAGATCCATGTCAGACGATACACCCGCAACCGTAAATGATGAAACCGTTGAGCAGACCCCAAAGGAGAAGAGACCTCGAGGCAGACCCAGGAAACCAACTCCACCGCCGAAGCCCCCAAAAGAGAAGAAGCCGTCATTATATAAAGACAACAGAGCGGAATGGTTCAAGCAGTATTATCGTCAGAAGGTTATAAAGCAGTGCAAGTGCGAAACCTGCGGGACGGAGTTCTGCACGGAAGCGAATCTGCGACGGCATGAGGGCAGAAACAAGTTCTGCATGATCCTCAGACTGCAAAAACATTTAGAGGTCTGCAAACAGAACCCAGCGAACCCTTTAGATGTTGGTGTTGAGATGAGTGAAGAGAGCCCTTCAACTTTGACACAAAATTGATTTAAAGGCATACTGTTTATCTAAGAATATATAACCATTATGCCATTAACCGCTCAAGAATTATACGATAGTTGTCTCCATGATGAGCTTCCATCGCTTCCCGTGCTCGTGGATTATTTTGGAAACTCGATCTCCTCCCTGCCAAGGCAGGGCATTGTGCTCGGGTCTATCAAGGACTAGTGAAATGCAAGGGCGTCACCGTGGAGCTGTTGGACAACTGCTTCAGGACGAACCGCCTGAATGAATTGGTCCATGCTAAATTCAAGAACAGGCAGTCGGGCTATTACAGAAAATTCTGCGAACTGCAGATTGACTTGACAAATGAAGCCCACCTGTCCGACGGTGAGGAAAGCCGTATGGAAATCTTGGATGATGACTTCTGCCCAAACTGCCTCCGCGAGGGCTACATTACGGAGGAATTTGGAAAGGGATATATAGATTGCGAGAAGTGCCTTCAGCTCATGTGTGAGCACTGCTACGGAAGGAACGGAAAATGTAAGAAATGTAGCGAAAAGAAAAAGTGATTTAAAGATTTGATTGTTATAATACATTAGAAAATCGAATTGCTTAGCTTATTGGAGCAAAAACTACCGCCTGAGATAGCTTTTAAGATATTGAAGTTCAGCAGACATCCCGTGGCGGACTTGATGGGAAGCGTGTTGGAAAAACATGAGGAGAAACGAACCAAGCTGAAAGCCTTCTGCGAGAGGAATCGGCGAAAAGACAGCTCTGCCAATTTTGAAGTAGATTCCCTAACCTTTGAAAAGGTGTCAGATGCTCGTGCTCATGACTCGTTGCTTGTTCAAGTGGTTTTTTAGGTTGAATCATTATAAAGTCAAATGTATTTTGAGTATTCGCATTTAAATATTTTAATATTTCATTGAATGAAAATACATACTCATTAACCTGTTCTTCATTTATATCAATAACTTGAAAACGCCCCATGCTAAAACCATAAAATACCACTATATTTCCATTTTCAAATACGCCGACAATAGGCGTTTGATAACTAGAAAATTTCAATGCGTCTTCTATGGAACAATGAAGTATTTGTGTATTTAAATCCACAAAATCCATTAACAACGGTAATTCAACTAACCAATTGGTGATGTTTTTTTGTGTCAGATGAAACAATGTCTCAAACGATCTTTGTTGCTCAAAAATAGTTAATAAAAACTGCAATAATTTATGAATCGCGTATTTAGAAAGTAATTGATTAGTCATATCAATGAAGTAACAAAATAGAAATTCTGATTTTTATAAATAAATCAGATACTTGGTTTTTTATGCAGGCAATACAATTACTTTTAAACTATCCTTAATTAAGAATTAGCTAACTGCTCAAAATATTCTAGTATATTACAGTTTTTAATCATTACGCTATTTTACCCTTTTAAAATAGGGTTTCATTTTTAAACATTTCTAATAATTCGATAATTTCTTTAGATTGTTTTCTAAAACTTTCACTTTTATAAAATGCCTCTAAACTCACAAACGAATCGATATCTTTTTCGCTCACTTTATTAAATCCCATTGCCAAATTGGCAAAATTACGTTCAGTGATGGGTTTTTTTAAAATTAACGATACTTTATGGTGTATAGGGTCTTTTGAAATTCTTGTAAACGTTTCACAAACATCTTCAAG
The DNA here is from genome assembly GCA_903953455.1 of uncultured Pseudomonadota bacterium. GTDB lineage: Bacteria > Pseudomonadota > Gammaproteobacteria > Methylococcales > Methylomonadaceae > UBA10906. Next base: position 2,168 of record CAJBJW010000346.1, read on the forward strand.
ATCTCCCTCCAAAATTTGAACAAAATAAGGATCGATATAGAGCAACATCCCTGTCACACTCAACGCTGAATTTTTAGGACGAGTTCTATCCAATAAACTTTTCAGGCAATTATCCGTCATTTTTTGTTTGGCAACGCTAGTATAAATTAAACAATGCAACGACATAGTGACTTCCTATTTTCTAAAAATCATTTTAAACGTCGAAAATAAAACTATTATTACAATCAGAAAAACGCTGGAATATACTGTATATCGATGCTAAAAGAGATTGTCGTAAAACGTCACCTCACCTGTTGAAATCTCATGAGTTCCACCCACTAGCTTAATTTCACCCTTCTCAATCAATTCTTTCAGAATCGGACTGCGTTCAAGTATACCGTTTACTGTTCGTTTCACATTTATAATGGATACTTTTTCCACAAACTCATCATTACTCGAGGTGCGATTTTGTGTTTCAGTTTTTTCATCATAAACAGCAGGTTGAATTTTTGACAGTAGCGCGGTTAAATTTCCCATCTCCACATGGTCACAAGCGCCTTTAATGGCGCCACATCGAGTATGCCCTAAAACAGCAATGATTTTTGAACCCGCCACTTTACACGCAAACTCCATGCTCCCGAGAATATCTTCATTTAGGATATTACCCGCAATTCGTATACTAAAAACATCCCCTAAACCTTGGTCAAATATCAGTTCTGCCGATGTGCGCGAATCAATACAACTCAAAATAACGGCAAATGGATGTTGCCCGTCTGAGGTTTCATTCGCTTGTTCGAGTAAGTTACGGTTTGATTTCAAATTACTCATAAACCGGTGATTACCTTCTTTCAATAAATCCAACGCCATTTCCGGTGTAATAGCTGCTTGTAATTCTTTGGTTAACGTTTTCATTATGTTCTCCTTGACGCTATTGTAAAGATCAAAAATAATTCAATGCTTATTGTATAAACTCAACACTTTACACTGCATTCAAAACCATCAACAAACCATAATCATCATTAAACGATTTCAATCAAAACTTCATCGGGATTGGCTGGCTCACCTTTAACAATATGAACAGCTTTTACCGACCCGTTTATTTGTGCGGTGATTTCGGTTTCCATTTTCATTGCCTCAGTAATTAATAATGCTTGTCCTTCAACTACTTCTTGACCTACTTTTACCAAAACATCAATTACATTGCAGGGCATACTCACTACTACATCCCCCTTACCTCTTGGTTTCGCTCTTTTGCTCGAAATCTTATTTTTTACTGCCCCCTGTATCCCACCTTCCAGTACTATTTCATCAAGTGTTTCAACCACAATTTCCTCAGGCACACCATCAACCATAAAATAAAAATGACGAAGTGTTTGATTTTTCGGGCCAGCTCCTGTGACTTTGACGTGATAAGATTCGCCATGTAACGCTACATTAAATTCTGTAGGTGCCGTTGAATTATCAGTTAGTTTTACTTCCATTTCTAATGGTTCAGGAACGAGTATGCCTTGCAGACGCTGTTCTAAAAATTGTTTACCTACTTCAGGGAACATGGCAAAACTCAATACATCTTCATCATTGAGCGCCAGTGCTCCAATTTCTTGACGTAAATTTTCAAATTCAGGTTTGAGTAAATCGGCTGGACGACAATCGATAACATCCTCTTTTCCAATCGCATGTTTTTTTAAATCACTGTCAACGGTAGCCGGTGCCTTACCGTATCCTCCTTGCAAATACCGTTTTACTTCATTTGTAATCGTTTCATAACGTTTGCCCGTTAACACATTTAAAACAGCTTGTGTCCCAACAATTTGTGAGGTTGGCGTCACTAGTGGTGGGTAGCCTAGGTCTTTTCGAACTAAAGGAATCTCTTTATATACTTCACCAATACGATCTAAAGCATTACGCTCTTTGAGTTGATTCGCTAAATTAGAAATCATGCCGCCAGGAACTTGGAAAACATGTACTTGTGTATCAATGCCCGTAAATTCACTTTCGTAGCGATGATATTTTTTACGAACGTTTGCAAAATAATCATTCACTTCTTTCAATTTTTCTAAATCGAGTCCTGTGTCATGAACCGTTCCTTTCAAGGCAGTCACTAAACTTTCAGTTGGAGGATGACTTGTTCCGCCAGCCCATGAAGAAAGCGCCGTGTCAATGTGTTCGCAACCTGCTTCAATGGCTTTAATCTGACACATTTCCGCAAGACCAGATGTAGAATGACTGTGTAAATGCAAAGGCAAATCCACCGTATCTTTGAG
>CAJBJW010000347.1 GCA_903953455.1 uncultured Pseudomonadota bacterium
AGCAATGCCGCGTCCAATCCCTTTTACTAAGGCTTCTTTGCGTGTCCAGAATTCGTAAAAAAGCGTTATTTTTTTATCTTCGGATAGGGATTGCCAATACGTTTGCTCAATGGGCGAAAAACATTTTTTAACAAGGCCGTCGAGATTGCGACGTGGTTTAATTGCTTCGATATCAATGCCAATATCGACGTTAAATCCGACAGCAATGACCATTTTTTCATTTGAATGTGACAGGTTAAATTGACATTCGGGCACATCGACTAGATAAGGTTTGCCAAATTCGCCGCGAGCAATGTTGACCACATCAGCTGGAATGTGGAGAGTGTGCTCGAGAATGTGCTGTAAAAAAAAATACGAGGATTGGCGCGGTGGCTTGTCAATATGCCAAATATCAATGTTCACGAAAATTATGTGTCGCTTTAGCGAGTCGATCGTTAATGGCCTGCCAATCTTCGGTTTGCGGGGGTGTTTGCACTAAAATGACGTCGAGTTTTAACGCATCAAGTGCACGCAGTTTAGCGTACAAATTTTGCGCATAAATAATTGGATTCGCTGGCAGTGAAATAACAGTGCAATGCGCATAAGACAAAAAAGTATCGCCACAGCTCAAAATGCCGATTTTCATTTGCGTATTGGTTTCAATGAAATGGGGGATCGCTGTATTTTCGCAAAGCATGGCGGGTGTGCTGGGCGCGTAATGAGCTGCCATCATGCCAGCCGTTCTCACTGTCGATTTTCGCAATGCGTCTGGAATTAAGACATTCAGGTTTAACACTTTTTCTAATTCACTACGCATAATCTGACCATAACGCAGCAACATGGGATGATCGCCGCTTAAATCAATAATGGTGGATTCAACACCAATTTGACAAGCACCGCCGTCTAAAATCATATCGACACTGTCGCCCAGTTCTTGCTGAACGTGCGTCGCTTGCGTTGGGCTAATACGGCAAAAGCGGTTAGCCGATGGCGCGGCAATACCATCCCCAAATGCGCGTAGCAAATCGAGCGCAACCGGATGATTAGGGACACGTAGCGCGACGGTATCTTGACCGCCAGTCACCACGGTATTGATATCGGGGCGTTTTTTTAAAATGATCGCCAAAGGTGCGGGGAAAAAATGCTGCGCTAATTGCACGGCACTTTCAGAAATATCACACGCCCATGCGTCAAATTGTTCAAAACTGGCGAGATGCACAATGAGCGGGTGATCTTGTGGGCGATTTTTAGCGATAAAAATACGTGTTAAGGCTTCACTGTTACGTGCATCAGCGCCAAGTCCATAAACAGTTTCTGTTGGAAAAGCGACAAGGCCGCCTTCGCGCAAACACTGTGCGGCTTGCTCAATAGTATGTGATGTTGCGTTGAAAATACTCATGTGTGGTTTAGAGCGTTTTTCGCTGTTTGATTTCTTGACTGAGTTGATAAGCCGCAAGCGCATAAAGTGGACTGTGATTGTAGCGCGTAATGACATAAAAATTCGTGAATCCAAGCCATAAATCTTCACCTTCAAGTTGCTCAAACGCTAATAATTTCACTATTGTGTTTGTTGACACGGTTTCTGTTGGAGTCACACCGAGTTTTGAGAGTCTTTCGATGGTCGTTTCTGGTTTTAAGTTTTTATTTAGCATCGATTTATATTCGATACCTTGCGCGGTAGCAGGAACGGCAATGGCTTGTCCGCGTTGCCAATTATTGCGTACAAAATAATTGGCAACACTCGCGATCGCGTCACGTGGATTATGCCAAATATCACGATGTGTATCATGATCAAAGTCTTTAGCTAAGGCCCTAAAGCTGCTAGGCATAAATTGTGGATAGCCCATCGCGCCGGCATAAGAGCCTAGCGGGTCACGCGGATTGAGTTTTTCATCTTGGCAAAGCAACAAAAATTGTTCAAGCTCGCCCGTAAAAAATGCACTGCGTGGTGGATACGCAAACGCTAATGTTGCAAGCGCATCAAGTACGCGATGATTGCCCATGTTTTTACCATAACCGGTTTCCACGCCAATGATGGCAACAATAATTTCTGCCGGAACGCCTGTTTCTTGTGATACGCGATTTAACGCATCAAGATTTTCATGCCAGAATTTGACGCCACCTTCAATACGCGCATCGGTGAGAAATATTTTGCGGTATTTATGCCAAGGCAAGCCTTCTGATGGCGCTGCAATGCGTTTTAAAATATCATCCTTAATGACGGCAGATTTTAATAATTGCGTTAATTCTTGTTCATTAAAATGATGAAGCGCAACCATTTTACGAATGAAGTTTTTGGTGTTTTCGTTAATAGATAGTGGTGTTGCAGCAGCAGGCTGCGAAACAATCGGTTTTAAAATTAGCTCGGCAGGTGGTGGAGTGATTTCTTTTGGTGATTCTTTTTTTACTGCTACAGGCGATTTTTCATGTTCAGGCGAGTTGCTGCATGACGTGATTGTGAGTAATGCGCTAATGGCAATACCTAAATAGAAAGTCTGTTGCTGAAATCGAGAATTAGAAGTCATAATTTTTTTTGTGTGTATAAAAATAGCCGCTCAAAAATAAGCCTGCAAAATAGCTTGCACCGCCAAGGATGACGCATTTTACCAAATAAAAGGCGCTCAAAGATGCAAAATGTGAAAAATAACGCAATGTTTCAGTCAGAACGACGCTTGAAAAGAAAATTTGTAGACTGAATACACGCCAGTTTTTAAGTGGCCTATAAAGTTGTTTTTTCCATAAGAAAATTAGTAATAATGCCGCATTTAAGCTCGTGGCTAAGGAACTCGCTAAGGCAATGCCAATGTGTGCAAAATTTTGCGCCAACAAAAGTGCCAGAATAAGATTAACACCAAGACAAATCCATGCATAACGTATCGCAACAGCTTGAATATGGCAGGTTGTAAAAGCGGGTGTTAGCACTTTCACCATTAAAAAACCCATTAAACCTAATGCATAAGCGCTTAATGCTTGCGCACAAGCGTGGATATCATAGGCTGTAAATTCAGTTGATCCAAATAAAACACTTAAAATAGGCTCTGAGAGAAAAAACAATCCAATCGAGGCAGGGACGCCTAGTAGAGCGATGAAGTGTAATCCCCAATCGAGTGTTTGCGAAAATTTTTTAGATTCTTGAGCGACGTAATTTTTTGCTAATTTTGGCAGCATCACTGTTGTGAGCGCCGAGCCTAAAATTCCGCTGGGAAACTCCAGTAATCTATCTGCATAATACAGCCATGACACACTTCCTGTTGCCAAAAAAGACGCAATTAACGTGTTGACCAAAAAATTGATTTGCGTTGTCGAGTTAGCAAATATCGTCGGTAAAATGTTATTCATGACGCGTCGCGTGGCACTATTGTGAAAATTTCGCTGCAGTTTAGGCAATAAACGCAGTTGATGTAGCGCGACAAGTTGTAGTGCAAGTTGTAGGGCACCGCCAATAAAAACGCCAACCGCCAAGGCAATAACGGGTTGTTGAAAATAAGGCGTCAGCCAAAAAGTGGCACCAATCATTGATATATTCAGTAAGGCGGGCGTAAAAGCGGGAATAGCGAATTTTGTATGCGTATTTAATATGCTGCCTATAAAAGCTGTTAAGGTGATAAAAAAACCATAAGGGAGCATTATTTGTAGAAG
>CAJBJW010000348.1 GCA_903953455.1 uncultured Pseudomonadota bacterium
TGACGGCAATCGCTATGGTTTAATAGGCGCAAACGGCTGTGGTAAATCCACATTTATGAAAATTCTAAGTGGTGATTTAGATCCTTCAAGCGGCAATGTCAGTTTGTCGCCTAATGAGCGTTTAGGTAATTTGCGTCAAGATCAATTTGCTTTTGAAGAATTTACCGTTATTGATACGGTGATTATGGGGCATAAAGAACTCTGGGAAATCAAAAAAGAGCGTGATCGGATTTATTCGCTGCCTGAAATGAGCGAAGACGAGGGAATGAGTGTTGCGGATTTAGAAGTGCAATTTGCGGAAATGGATGGCTACACCGCAGAGTCTCGTGCGGGTGAACTTTTACTGGGCCTAGATATTCCCGTCGAGCAACATTTTGGTTTAATGAGTGCGGTTGCTCCTGGTTGGAAACTGCGTGTTCTGCTTGCGCAAGCACTGTTTGCAAATCCAGATATTATGCTACTTGATGAGCCGACAAATAACCTTGATATCAATACGATTCGCTGGCTTGAGGATGTGCTAAACGATCGCGGCTGTACGATGGTCATTATTTCCCATGACCGTCATTTTTTAAACAGTGTGTGTACGCATATTGCCGATATGGATTATGGCGAATTGCGCGTGTATCCTGGAAATTATGACGATTACATGGTTGCTGCATCGGAAGTAAAAGCGCGTTTACTTGCAGGTAATGCGAAGAAAAAAACACAAATTGTCGAGCTCCAAGCCTTCGTGCGTCGGTTCTCCGCTAACGCCTCAAAAGCTAAGCAAGCCACATCACGCGCAAAACAACTTGAAAAAATTAAACTCGATGAAGTGAAACCGTCAAGTCGGGTTAATCCATTCATCCGATTTGATGAAACGAAAAAATTACACCGCCTAGCGGTTGAGTTAGAAGATATTAGCAAAGGCTATGGTGCGGAGCCGCTCTTTAAAAAACTCAATTTAATGATTGGTGCTGGTGAGCGTGTTGCCGTCATTGGTGCAAACGGTATTGGTAAATCGACATTACTGAAAACGTTAGTGGGTGAATTAGCACCTGATACAGGTTTAGTTAAATGGGCGGAAAATGCTGAAGTTGGCTATTTCGGACAAGATCACGCTGCTGATTTTGCTGAGGATATGACGCTTGTTGAATGGATGACGCAGTGGCGAAAAGAATCTGATGATGATCAAGCTATTCGCGCTACACTTGGGCGTTTGTTATTTTCACAAGATGAAATTAATAAATCCATTAAGGTACTTTCAGGCGGTGAAAAAGGTCGAATGTTGTTTGGTAAATTGATGCTACAGAAACAAAATGTATTAATACTTGATGAGCCTACCAATCATTTGGACATGGAATCGATTGAGTCTTTAAATACAGCGCTTGAACATTATCCTGGTACGCTTATTTTTGTGAGTCATGATCGTGAATTTGTATCTTCATTAGCTACGCACGTCATTGAAATTAAAGCGGATAGAATTATTGATTTTAATGGTAATTACGAAGATTATCTGGAAAGTCAGGCTAAATAAATAATACAGTATGAAAGAGCGACTTGTTTTATTGCCCGGTTGGGGGATGCACAGCGGTGTGTGGGGGGATTTTGCCGAGCTACTTTCACAATATTTTACGTTGACGTTAATAGATCATCTGTCTTCACTGGGTAATATTGAGGCGGTGGGTGATGAAATTATCGAGTTGCTTGATGATGAACCGTTTTATTTGCTTGGTTGGTCGTTAGGTGGCAGTGTGGCGTTAAATATGGCGCAGCGTTATCCATCGCGTGTGAAAGGTGTGATTTTACTTGCCACCAATCCTTGTTTTGTGGCCAATGAAGCTTGGCCTGGCATGCCTTTAGCGATGTTTCGTGCATTCACGCAGCAATTACATTTAAATGCGTCCGCAACGTTGCAAGGCTTTCTTATGCTCCAATGTCAAGGTGTTACGAATAGTCATGAATACTTGGAAACATTAAAAGCCCGTTTTGCATCAAAAGAAATGTTGCCATTAAACGCTTTGGTGCAAAATTTAGCGTTGCTTGAAAAAGTTGATTTGCGTGACGTATTGACTGCTTTAGCGTGTCCCGTAGTAGCTATTTTAAGTGACAATGATGCGTTAGTGCCGGTGACTATCGGGCAGGTAATGCAAACGCTACAGCCTAATCTGCAACTGCATATTATCGAAAAAGCAGGGCATATTCCTTTTATGGTGCAAACAGAGGTTTGCGTTAATATTATTTGTGCGTTTATTGATGGTATTAGAAAAAACTAAAATTAAGCACTCTTTTTCGGATGCCGCGAAAACGTATGATAGTGTGGCGAGTTTACAGCGTCAAATCGGGCGAGAACTGCTTAATATTGACACCGTTGCGCATTTGCAGGGTGTCGTGCTTGATTTAGGTTGTGGAACAGGTTTTTTAACACAAGAGCTTGCACAACATTGCCATCATGCAACATTAATTGCGCTTGATTTATCGCAAATGATGCTTGAGCGTTGCCGTGAAAAAGTTGGGGTAAAGTCGCATTATGTTTGCGCGGATGCTGAAAAGTTGCCGCTAAAAGCGCAAAGTGTCAACGCTATTTTCTCCAATGTCGCGTTGCAGTGGTGTTATCCCATCGACGAGGCACTCAGCGAATTACATCGCGTTTTAGCTAGTGAAGGCACATTGCTTTTTAGTACGTTTGGCAGTGATACGCTTTGTGAATTAAAAGCAGCTTGGGCAAATGTTGATGATTTTGTGCATGTGAATGATTTTTACACGTTAGAAAATTTACAATCTGCTTTAGAGAATGCCGAGTTTGTGGATATCACTCTGAAACGTATACGTTATTTGCGCCAATATGACAACGTGCTCGAGTTAATGCACGAATTAAAGCATATTGGGGCACACAATGTGAATCAAACACGCAGCAAAACGCTGACAAGTAAAAAAGCGTTGAAAAGCTTGATATCAACGTATCCTAAAAATGAAGTCGGGGGCATTGATGCGACGTTTGACGTGATTTATGTGATGGCGCGTAACGTTATTTGCTAAAATTCCCTAATGCTCATGCGCATGAGTTAGCTTATAATTAAGCAGTAATTTTTACATTTTCACTTTTAGGAAAAATCATAATGAAAAAACTCACCCTTTTGATGTCACTTGGCGCATTTATGTTTACTTCAGTAGCAAGCGCACACGGTCCTGTTCGTCAAAAAGTCGAAGAAGAAATCACGATTAATGCACCTGCTGAAAAAGTGTGGGGCATCATCAAAGAATATAACGATTTATCTTGGTTGCCAGCTGTCAAAGGTGTTGTTGCAACCGGTGGCAATGAAAAAGGCGCATCACGTGTATTGACCTTGAAAAATGGCGGCACGCTTACTGAAGAATTAAAAAAATATGATGCAGCTAAAATGACTTATGCGTACAAAATTACTGACATTAGTACCTCACACACAATTACGCATTCTGGTGTAGAGGAAAAAGTGCCTGTTTTCCCAGTGGATAACTATGCAGCAAGCATTGAAGTGGAAAGCAAAAGTGGCGCGACAGTGGTTTCTTGGAAAACCGGTTACTACCGCGCTTACATGAATAACAATCCCCCTGCAGAAATGAACGAAGAAACAGCAAACAAAGCTGTTACAGCGGTATTGAAAGAAGGTTTGGCTCATTTGAAATCGTTGGCTGAAAAATAAACGTGCGAAAACAAGCACAATGGATGGCAGCGATGGGTGTCGCTGCCGTTTTTATTTCTCACCCAGTATTTGCTCAGCCGTTCGCCTATATTACGAATCAACTTGGCGACAGCGTGTCGGTTATTGACGCAAAAACCAATACGGTGCAACACACTATTCCCGTAAAAGGTAAACCTGCTGGCGTGGCGGTTTCGCGTGATGGTACGCGCGTCTATGTATCAACGCCTGAGGCTCAAGGCGTTGCCGTGATTGATACGCAAAAAAAAGCAGTAATCGCGACAATTCCACTTAGTGAAGGGGCGCTCGGGATAGCTGTGTCACCAGATAATGCAAGACTATATGTTGCCGATTGGTATGCGCATAGTGTTAGTGTCATTGATACGCATACGTTGCAAATTGTAGGGTCCATTGCAGTTGAAAAATCACCATCCGGTCTTGCGGTCAGTGACGATAATCATTGGCTTTATGTTGCTAATCGATTAAGTAATTCCGTGTCGCAAATTGACTTAAAAACCCTCAATACACGCAATGTCACGCCCGTAGGTCAGCATCCTTTTGGGATAACGCTGGATAGTAAAAATGAGCGTCTTTACGTTGCGAACGTGCAAAGTGATGATGTCAGTATTCTTGAAACGAAAACCATGCATCTTATTGGCACCGTTAAAGTGAACAAATTGCCTTATGCGGTGAGTTTAGCCAAAGACGATACGTTATTTTTTGTGACCAACCAAGAAGACGGCAATGTGTCTGTTGTTGATACAAAAACGTTGCAGGTCATTAAAGAAATTACTGTCGGTGATAAGCCAGAAGGTATTGCAACGCATACGGACGATACGCACGTATATGTCGCGAATTGGTTTGATAATTCGGTGTCCGTCATTGATGCACAAACACTTGAGGTGTGCGAAACAATTAAAACAGGTTCAGGAAGTCGCGCGTTTGGTCAGTTTTTCAGTCGCTAATTTTATGTCTTCACGCTCAGTTATTCAAAAACTCCCTTATTTTTCAGATAGTGCTGCACTGTTTGCACCCTATGCCAAGCAAGCATGGGCAGTGTTTTTAGACAGCGGTTATCCGCGCAGTCGGCAAGGGCGTTATGATATATTGAGTGCAAATCCTATTTGCACATTTGTGGCTGATGCAGGGATAACGACCATTTCAAATGTGCATGAAACCCTTATTTCAACTGAAAATCCCTTTGATTTACTCAAAGGTGAATTAATTCGTTATGGCGAGTTATTTTCTTCGCAACAAACTGAAATAGAGTTGCCGTTTAATGGCGGTGCAATTGGTTATTTTTCCTATGATTTAGCGCGTCATTTAGAGAATTTACCACGAATTGCCTCTGATGCAGAAGGCGTTGCAGAAATGGCGGTGGGTATTTATGATTGGGCAGTGATTGTAGATCATGAAATTTCACAAAGTTATTTAATCTGCTACGATGTTGATAAAATGGATAATTTAATTCAACAATTTAGTGAAATCAGGCGATTGATTGACGTCGAACCGTTTTTACTTAAAAGCGATATTCAAGCTAATTTTTCACCAGAAACGTATAAAAAAGCCTTCCAAAAAATCAAACATTACCTCAAAGAAGGGGATTGTTATCAAGTCAATTTAACTCAACGTTTTAGTGCAGACTGTCAAGGTGAACCTTGGCAAGTTTACCAAGTGCTCCGTGAAGTCAATGCTGCGCCATTTAGCGCGTATATTCATTTTCCTCATGTCAATGTATTGAGTTCTTCGCCCGAGCGTTTTTTGAAATTAACGGGGCGGCAGGTGGAAACGAAGCCGATTAAAGGCACGCGTCCACGCAAATTAGAAGACCATGAAAATGTAGCGCAAATTTCAGATTTGCAAAATAGCGCAAAAGATCGTGCTGAAAACGTCATGATTGTCGATTTACTTCGAAACGATATTAGTAAAGTTTGCGAAACGGGTTCGGTGCGTGTGCCTAAATTATTTGATATTGAAAGCTACAGCACGGTGCATCATTTGGTGAGCACCGTGACGGGGACATTAGCGCAAGATCAACATGCACTGGATTTACTCAAGCATTGCTTTCCTGGTGGATCCATTACGGGCGCACCTAAAATTCGCTCTATGGAAGTCATTGAAGAAATTGAGCCTCATCGACGTGGTATCTATTGCGGTGCAATAGGTTATGTGGGGTTTAATGGCAATATGGATACCAATATCGCCATTCGCACACTGGTAGAATCGGCGAATACCATTCGTTTTTGGGCCGGTGGTGGCATCGTCAACGATTCGGTGGTGGAAGACGAATATCAAGAAAGTTTTGATAAAGCCGCTGCTTTGTTTCAAGTGTTAAAGCGTTTTCAATCCTAGAATACGTTTATGCGCGTGGTAAAATTGGGCGGCAGTTTACTTAAAAATACGCAAGAAAACTTTTTTGCGTGTTTAGCACATATTGCAACGCAAAATACCCCAACTATTGTCGTGTGCGGTGGAGGTAAATTTGCTGATTGTGTGCGTCACGCGCAAAATCAATGGCATTTTAGTGATGGTTGCGCCCATGAAATGGCGATACTTTCTATGCAACAAACAGCGATAATGAGCCAGAATCTTTTCCCTGTATTCACACTTTGCTCGACTATGAATTCAGTTTCCTATCCTCATTTAGCCATTTGGTCACCATCAATAGACGAGCTTAATTTAGATCAAGTGCCTGCGACATGGGATATGACCTCAGACAGTTTAGCGGCGTGGCTTGCCAATAAAGTTCACGCGACGCAATTACTGATTGTCAAAGCCTGTGAAGTAGAAGCAAATACCACCTTAGATGAATTAGTTCAAAAAGGCATTGTCGATGCCCAATTTCCGCATTTTGTGAAAAATGCTTCTTTTAACGTCAGTATATTGAGCGCGAGCGGGTTTTTAAATTTATGAAACAAGGCTATTTTATTACCGGCACGGACACCAATGTGGGCAAAACATGGGTAACGCTTGCGTTGATGACCTATTTTAAACAACAAAATTTGAGTGTGGTGGGTATGAAACCCGTTGCATCCGGTTGTGAAAAAATAGACAACCATTGGCGCAACGCAGACGCCCTTTCTATTCAACAATGTAATTCTCAATGGTTAGATTATGATTTAATTAATCCGTATGCGTATGAGCTGCCTATTTCACCGCATTTGGCAGGGAAATCCAATCCAGCGGATTTCACCATTGTGTTATCGCAGTTTCATACATTACAGACCTTAGCTGATGTAGTCATTGTTGAGGGCGCGGGCGGCTGGTATGCGCCCCTTAATGCTGCGCAAACTATTGCGGATTTAGCGCAGGCATTACAGTTACCCGTTATTTTAGTCGTGTCGATTAAACTAGGTTGCATCAATCATGCACAATTATCGGTTGATGCCATTGAAAAAGCGCAACTTACTTGCGCGGGTTGGGTTGCGGTGTGTAATGATGTTGAGTTTAATTGTATAGACGCCACCATTGAAGCCTTAATGGAGCGATTGCCTATGCCTTTACTTAGCGTTATGCCTTATCTTGTTGAAGAAGATTTTGATTATCTGGCAGCCACAATCCATTTTTAACATCGAATGTTGCGTGCA
>CAJBJW010000349.1 GCA_903953455.1 uncultured Pseudomonadota bacterium
GCGATGCTGTCTTATGATGTTCACGATGCTTTAGTTGAACTGCCCACGGCACAGCAAATTATTGATGAACTTCCAGAAAGTGCTATTGATACCATTATTCTTCATTTATCTGCACATCATATTCCGCAAGAAAAATGGGCCGTCTATCTACAGCGTTTAGCCTTAGAGTTGCCTGGTTGGGCGGGAATGATCAACTGGCGCGAACATCATGGCGAATACAGTCCAGAAAATGATGTTAAACCTAAATTAGCGGATTTTTTAGCCATTCGCTTAACACTTGATCGACTTTGGTTAGATAAAATTTGTCAAGAAACGTGGCATGTAGAGGCAAAACTCGATAAATTACAGGCTTATTTTGAAAAAAATAGGGCTGAATTTGATATTCGTTTTCAACTGTATAACGGTCATCTTCCCGAATATTTATCACATCAAGCACAAGAATTAATGCAATTCTCGCGTTATAAAAAAACACTAACACCTAAGTTTCAACAGTTAGCGGATGTTATTTGGACATGGCAACATTCACCTTTAGCTGAAAAGCATGCGTCCACTGATGCGGTTTACACAATTGCTTGGCGTGCATTTCGATTGTGTCAGCATTTAGGACTGAATGCTGCGAACGTCAATTTGTTATCTGAAATGCAGTTGCGCGATATGCTGCATTTGCTGGATGAATTTACCCAAACTGAGCGTCATAAAATCTGGTTGGTGGCGTATGAGTGTCATTATCGTGAGCAAATTTTTCAATGTTTAACTGAAAACCATTTGCGTGGGCGTTGGTATCAGCGTAAAACTCGTCCTACTGCGCAGTTGATTTTTTGTATGGATGAGCGAGAAGAAAGTTTTAGGCGGCATGTAGAGGAATTAAATCATGAATTTGAAACATTTGGTGCTGCTGGATTCTTCGGTGTTGCAATGCAATATAAAAGTGTTGATGAGGAAAAATATACTCCGTTATGCCCTGTTACGGCCACACCTACGCATTTTGTGTATGAACGAGAGGATTCACCTTTTTCTTTATCTAGCGTAGCACATCAGAAGGGGTACATAAGATACAAAAAGTATCATTATATGCAATATCAGAGTGTTAGACGCTATCTATTTTCTGCTTCCTTTTATATCGCGATTCTTGCGCCAATTAATTTAATCGAATTAGTGTCACGAACCATAATGCCTAGGATGGCAAAGAAAATATCTTCGTTACTGCACCAAATCTTGGTTCCGAGTGTTTCCACTTCATTACATATCACAGCAACGAGTGTTCAATCTGATGAACAAGTAATGGGGTTTTCCGACGATGAACAAGCTTTACGAGTAGCTAATTTCTTGAGAACAATTGGACTAACATCGCAATTTGCCCAGATTGTATGTTTTATTGGCCATGGTTCAACAAGTCAAAACAATCCACATGAATCAGCTCATGATTGCGGTGCTTGTGGAGGAAAGCAAGGTGGCGCTAATGCAAGAGCAATTGCAGCGATGGCAAATCGCTTGGAAATTCGTTTGTTATTGAAAAATAAGTTTGAGATTGTGATTCCTGATGACTGTTGGTTTGTGGGTTCACAACACGATACATGCAGCGATGACATTAGTTGGTATGACACCAGTGCTATACCGCTAAACATGCAATCCCTTTATGAGAATTTTAAAACGGCTTTACTAAAGGCGCGTGATAGTGCGTCTCATGAACGCTGTAGGCGTCTTCGTAATCGGCAAGATTCTATTTCGCATAAAGAAGCGCGAGAGCATGTTAAACAGCGTTCTTCAGATCTTAGCCAGGTTCGACCAGAATTTGGTCATGCTACAAACGCTTTTGCTGTTGTGGGACGTCGCGCTCTCACGCAAGGCGCATTTTTTGATAGACGCGCGTTTTTGATTTCGTATGATCCTACGCAAGACCTTGATGGCAAGATATTAGAAGGGATTTTACTTGCTGTCGGTCCAGTGGGCGCGGGGATTAACTTGGAATATTATTTTTCGACCGTCAATAACGAACGATTGGGTTGTGGGACAAAAATTCCTCATAACATAACGGGATTGTTCGCGGTGATGGAAGGCTCAAACAGTGATTTACGAACGGGTTTGCCAAGACAAATGATTGAGATTCATGAAGCGATGCGTCTGCAAATTATTGTCGAAGCCAAAACAAGTGTGCTCGAGCAAATTTACGTCCGTCAGCCGAGTTTAATCGAATTGATTGGTGGGGGATGGGTACATTTGAGTGCGAAAGATCCTGATTCAGATGCTATTTTTGTTTTTGAGCGTGGCGTGGGGTTTGTACGCTGGGAAAATGGAAACTCAATACACTCGCTGCCAATGTATGAAACCTCACCTGAATATTATCGCAATCACAGTGAACCTTTATCACCCGTTTTAATCGCTCAGCCTAATTGATTATGGAAAATTTTACGATATTCATTCCCCTTTTTCCTTTGCTAGCAGCAATCTGCATAGGTGGTTTGCACCTGTTAGGTTTGATTGAAGGTGAAAAAGGTGAACGATTGACTGCGCAACTCGCCAATTTTGCCGTTGGCTTGTCTAGTCTTGTTGCTATATTGCTTTTAGGGCAAGATTGTTGGTATCAAAATGAAGCTATTTTGACGATGAGCACTTGGCTTATTGTAGATGATTTAGTGATTCCATTCAGTTTTATTACTCATGGGTTTAGTGTCAAATTAACGGCTTTATTTGCGATTCTTCTTTGTGTTGTGATGCGATTTTCGGTGAATTATTTGCATCGTGAGGAGGGATTTCATCGCTTCTTTTTTGTGTTGAGTTTATTTTCTTTTTCCATGTTTATGCTGGTACTCTCGGCTAATGCGCTTGGAACATTTATTGGTTGGGAAATTGCGGGGTTGTGTTCATATTTGCTTATTAGTTATTTTTATAATCGCCAACATGCTACGCAAAATGCCACGCGCGTTTTTATCACCAATCGAGTCGGTGATGCGGCATTTATTGCTGGTTTGGTAATGTGTTATATATGGTTTGGTAGTATGAATTGGTTGGATATAGAGGCTTTAGTCAATCACTTATCTGAGCAAAAAAAAATACTAATCGCTTTGTGTTTTGTTATTGCAGCGATGGTCAAATCAGCGCAACTGCCTTTTACACCATGGCTTGCTCGCACAATGGAAGGTCCAACACCTTCAAGCGCTATTTTTTACGGCGCGATTATGATTCATTCGGGCGTGTATTTATTATTTTTAATTCGCCCGCTCCTTGATGAAACCCCTTTGATTGCCGGATTTGTGACTTTTATTGGTTTACTTACCGCGTTTTATTCGTATTTTGTTGGCTTAACACAAACGGATATTAAAACATCGTTGATTTTTGCCACATCAGGGCAACTAGGCTTACTATTTTTAGAATGTGGACTAGGTTTTTGGGAGTTAGCGACATGGCATTTGTGTGCGCATATTATTGTTCGAACTTATCAACTGCTTACTGCACCCTCTTTATTGCACAATATAAAAAATACGCCTATTGAAGGTGTTCACTTATTGTTAGCCAAAAATCGCCGTTTTTACACTTATGCCACGCAGCGCTTTTGGCTAGAACCGATCACAGATTGGCTTATTGTGAAACCGGTGATGAACTTGGCAAGTGATTTGAATTACGTTGATAAACAGATTATTGATCCCTTGATGGGCTCTCCTGCACCGACTATTCACGCTATTTCCAGTTTAGCACAAGCGCAAGAGCGAAATATTGGTGCACATTTAGACAGCACAGAAGATACGTTTGCACAAGGTAGTGGATTAGCAGGGAAACTGACGCAATGGACAGCGAGTATTTTGCAATGGTTTGAGTATCATTTTATTTTGCATGGCGCATCTGACAATATGTTTCATTACGGGCGTCGATTGGGGCATATTGCCAATCAAACTGAATTAACGCTTCTCAAACCGCGGTATTTGGTTACCTTTATTTTCATTACGCTGCTGGTTGCTATGTAGATATGCCATTAAATATAAGTGTGAGCTTTTGGCCTGAAATTGCCCATTTTCCTTTATTAACGACTTTAACGCTTGTGCCTATTTTAGCGATGATTGGCGTTTGCTATACCGCATCGAAAACACAAACGTTGAGTGTTGCCTTTTTAGGCGCGATAGTGAATGTGCTACTGAGCTTTTATTTATTGTCCGTATTTGATGTCAATAAAGAAGGTATTCAACTTGCTGAATATGTCGATTTTCCGGGATTTCACTATCGCGTGGGCATTGATGGCGTCAGCGTTTTATTTATTCCGCTTGCAGCGATTTTAACGCTGCTCGCGCTTCTTTATACACTTATTACGCGCCATGTCACTGACAAAGGATTTATTGCGTCTTTACTCGGTTATCAAACGGTACTGATTGGTGCTTTTTCAGCGCTGAATGTGATGCAGTTTTGGTTGTGGACACTTATTGAACTTATCCCCGTTATTTATTTAACATTGCACGCTGGGACGGGGAAAAATCGCCAATCACTAGTGTCGCTTTTGATGCAATACTGGGGAGCGGGACTGTTGATGACGTTTGTGGGTTTTTTAGTGCTAGGTCTTGGCATGACGGACAATCAAACGGGATCCAGTTTTGATTGGCTCACGTTAATACAAAATAACAATCATCTTCACCATCATGTGCTGATTTTTGTTTTATTGTTTTACGGATTTGCCGTGCGGATGCCATTATTTCCCTTCCATGGTTGGCTTCCCGTTTTAGCAGAGCAGGGTACCGTTGCCAGTGCAGCCATTTTTTTGGTGGGAATGAAACTGGGCGTGTATGCCGTTATTCGTTTTATTTTACCGCTGGTTCCACTTGTTGCAGAGCAGTGGGCAAATTTTGTGATCTTTCTGGGGATCATCAGTATTTTTTATGGTGCACTGCTCGCTTTAATGCAAATTAACATTCGTCGATTACTTGCTTTTGCTGTGATTAGTCAAACGGGTATGCTGGTGATTGGCCTATTTTCATTTAATGAACAAGGCCTTGAAGGGAGTATCTTATTATCATTGACTTATGGACTCGCCACAGCGGGTATGTTGTTTAGTGTGGGTTTGATTTATGAGCGAACCCGAACCGCTTTTATACCCCGTTTGGGCGGTTTATTTGATAATAATACGTTTATTGGCTTACTTTTTTTAATTTCCGCTTTAAGTACGATGGTCATGCCTGGAACGCCGGGTTTTGATGCAGCGCATTTGCTACTTGAAGGGACGATTCAAGCACAAGGTTGGTGGCTTGCTGTGACTATTTTGGTGGGTAACGTTCTTGCAACGGCATTTTTACTCTGGGCGTTTCAACGACTCTTTATTGTGAATGCAAAACGTGCAGTTCAGCCGCATGATAGTTTACACCATCCCATTCTCTGTGAACGATTGATTGCTGTTGTGATTAGTTTACTGCTGATTGGCACTGGGTTTGATACCACACCACTTCTCAATTTTATTGATAAAAAAGCCGCTAGTATCAGTCATTCCTATCCGCAGAGGTACCCATCATGAATGTGACATTTTTACCGATGCTCAGCATGCTAATTGGTGTGCCTGTTGTCGGGGCGTTGATTATCGCTTTTGTGCCTCATATTCATTGGGCGAAAAAAATCGCGTTAACGACAGCATTTTTTGAATTATTGATTGCATTAAAGCTGGTTTATTCTTTTGATAGAAGTAATGCGAGTTTTCAATTTATTGAGCAGTATGCCTGGATTCCATCGTTAAATGCGGCATTTTTTCTCGGTGTAGATGGCATTTCCATTCTATTTCTTCCCATGACAGCGCTGTTGATGTTCGTGACAATTATTGCGTCATGGTACAACATTCAACATCTCACACGATTGCATTTTGCGCTATTGCTTTTGCTTGAAAGTGCAACGATGGGTGTATTTTCTGCGCTCGATATGTTGTTATTCTTTTTATTTTGGGAAGCCACTTTACCGCCTATATTCTTTCTCATTGGACTTTGGGGAATAGGGGCAAAACGCAGTCAGGCTGCACTAAAATACACCTTGTTTATGCTGTGCGGTGGTGTACCATTATTATTTGCTATTATTCTTTTGGCTGTGAATCATGCCAATCAATTTGGCGAATTGATGATTTCGGGTTTGAGTTTTAGTTTTCCGGTTTTGTTAAACACGCCAATGACTGATCATTTGCAAATAGTGATTTTATTGTTATTTGTTCTCGGTTTTGCAGTCAAAACGCCTTTGGTACCTTTTCACACTTGGCTACCAACGATTGCGATGGAATCACCAACGCAATTGAGTGCGTTATTGATGGGGCTTAAATTAGGGGCCTTTGGTCTACTTCGATTTGCATTTCCCCTTGCGCCTAGCGCTGCTGGGCATTATGCGTGGTTATTAGCCTTATTTGGCGCTATTACGTTAATTTACGGTGCCTTAATTGCGTTAAAACAAACGAATTTGCGTCAATTACTGGCGTATTTGAGTATTAGTCATGTTGGCTTTGTCACGATGGGCATTGCAAGCTTAACGCTACAAAGTATTCAAGGTGCGCTTTATCAGTTACTCAATTTTACGTTGATTGCCAGTAGTTTGATGTTAATCGCAGGCTTTTTGCAACAACGCATTGGCTCAACGGAATTGGTCCATTTAGGCGGACTTGCAAAAGTGGTACCTAGATTGTGTGTTTTCTTTTACTTATTTAGTTTTGCCAGTATTGGCATGCCTTTAACCAGCGGTTTTCCAGCGGAGATATTATTGATTATAGGCGTATTTAAACATCAATTTGGACTTGGTATCGTGGGTTTATTGGGCGCTATTTTCGGGGCAGCTGCTTTATTTATGTTTATACAAAAAACGTTTCTGGGGGAAGTTCGGCATTCATCCAATCTTCAATTAGTTGATTTGCGTGCGCATGAATTATGGGTGCTGTGTATTCCTTTTATATTAGTATTATTTTTTGGCTTATGGCCACAGTTTTTATTAGATATTTCGCAGGGAAGTCTTGCATTATGGTTGAATCGCTTAGTTGATTTACCACTTACTTTGAGTTTTACATCATGAATGAAATTGCACACTATCATTGGGGTGTTGAGGAA
>CAJBJW010000350.1 GCA_903953455.1 uncultured Pseudomonadota bacterium
ATACGACATCTACATTATCTAAATTAAAATAATCATAATTAATTCCCGGATAGGGTTTTATCATTAGAATCCGCGTCGAGAAATCGGGTTTAAGTTTTATAGGTGTGTTTTTTATAAATAGGCTCTCAATTTTTTTATTTGACGAGATACTATAGAAATCACTACTTAGCTGTGGCGAGCAAGTAATATATGCGCCACAATGCAGTGTAACAACTTCTGAATTGATGTTTCGATAAGGAACAAAAACGCCGCGTAACTTCTTCTTTATAATAGAATTCACTGCGAAACTGAAATTATCAAGTCCATTAGATCTTATATCACTTAAAGGATAGTGACTTGAAACTAGAAAAATGGGGACATCTAGTGCGTGGAAATAAAAAGTTAAAGCGGATGATGTATAAGCTAGTGTATCGGTACCATGAGTGATGATTATGCCATCATAGATACTCGGATTAGCATTCTCAATAGTTTGTATTAATAATGTCCATACCGAAGGCGTGAGATTTTCACTCAATATTTCATAGGGTTGCAGTGTGGTGAAATGAATTTGTATTTGTGGGTGCCGCATTTTAAACTGCGACAGAAGTAAAAAATGTGTTTGCGTGTCGGTATTGATTTCGCCGTTACAAACACTTGAACCTATAGTCCCTCCAGTAAACACCACTAGAATATTTTTCATAAATGTTATTCCTTTTTCCCTTTTGCATTAAAATTAGCACTTTATTAAAGCATAACAAGCTCTGGTCAAAATGAAAATATCCCTTATTGTTGCTATGTCAGAAAATCGAGTCATTGGGCGTGACAATAAAATGCCTTGGCATTTATCAGCTGATTTAAAACGTTTCAAATCTCTCACAATGAATTCACCCATTTTAATGGGGAGAAAAACATTTGAATCAATTGGAAAACCGTTAATTGGGCGAACTAATATGATTTTAAGTCATAATTCCAATTTTAAACCTGAAGGTTGTCTCGTATTTTCTGAGTTAAAATCAGCACTAGAACAAGCCCAAGATTATGGGGATGAACTTTTTATCATCGGTGGATCAACACTTTATGGAATGGCACTGCCATTGGCACGGCGTTTATATCTAACGCAAATTGAAGCGTCATTTGAAGGTGATACATTTTTTCCGAAAATTGATTTAAGTGCGTGGAACGAAGTGGCGTGTGAGCGAATTGTGGACGATGAAAAAGTGGATTTTACTTATCGATTTATAACATTGGAAAAGTGTGATTTATGACAATAGAGTTTAATTCGACAGCGTCATTAGGCTGTTTAAGAGTTTCTGGTGAAGATGCGGCGAATTTTTTGCAAGGACAAATGACTTGCAATGTAATTGAATTAGAAGAAAATAATGGTACTTGTGGTGCATTTTGCAATGCGAAAGGGCGTGTCATTAGTACATTTTATTTGCTTAAAACTCAAAGCGAATTTTTATTTATATTACCTAATTCTCTTGTAAGTGTAATTCATGAAAGATTAAAACGGTATAAATTACGTGCTAAAGTTGAAATTAATGAAAGTGATTTCGATATTAATACCTTTAATCTACCAAATAATCTTCCCTGGTTGACGCATGAAACGAGCGAAGAATTTATACCTCAGTGGCTCAATTTAGATAAGTTGGGCGGCATTAGTTTTACTAAGGGGTGTTACACTGGTCAAGAGATAGTGGCGAGAACACATTATTTAGGCGAAGTAAAACGTCGTCTATTTATGGCAACGTACGACATTAATGCTGGCGTAATTCATTGTAACAGACCTATTATTGATGAAATTGAAACAACAGTTGGGCATGTTTTAAATGCACATGATGGGGTAATGCAGTGTGTATTAAATGTTGATGTGCGAAATAGGTCTTTAAAATTGGCAAACACTCTTCAAGAAATTGTAGTGATTAAGGAAATTTTATGAATGAAATAGCGGCAGTGCGTTTTCGTCGACTTGGAATGTTAACCATTTGCGCGGTGTATTTTGTTATTTTAGTGGGCGGGATTGTTCGCGCATCTGGAGCAGGAATGGGATGTCCTGATTGGCCAACATGTTTTGGGCAATGGGTTCCGCCTACTTCTGAAATGCAGTTGCCTGCCAATTATCATGAAATTTATGCACAGCGTGGTTACGAAAATACACAGTTTAATCCTGTTAAAACGTGGACGGAATATACTAACCGTTTAGTTGGTGTAACGATTGGATTCTTGATTTTTCTCACAGCTTGGTCATCGCGCATTTATTTCAAAACAGATAAAACTGTTTTTTATTTAGCAATAATGGCATTTTTTTTGGTGGGTTTTCAAGGTTGGCTTGGCTCAACTGTTGTTGCAAGTAATTTAAAACCATTGATGATTACCATTCACATGTTGGTTGCGTTGCTTATTGTTGCACTTCTCATTTATACGATTACACGCTCGCAACGCGAAACTTTTGCTCCTATTGACTTAAATGTATTGCCTGCAAAGTTTAGAGCGATTTTAAAATTGGTTATGTTGATGACTTTGCTACAAATCGCGATGGGAACGCAAGTGCGTGAAGCAGTAGACTTTATTGCGCATGAACATGCATACATTGAACGTCAGTTTTGGAGAGAAGATTTTCCTGTTATTTTTTATGTGCACAGATCGTTTTCTTCATTGATTTTATTTACAAATGCGTGGTTAGTTTGGCGCTTGTTTCAGCATGTTGACAAAACACATCCTCTTGTTCGCGCAGGTTTTCTATTATTTAGTTTAATTGTCACTGCAATTTTGGCTGGTGTGAGTTTAGATAGGTTAGGCATGCCGCCGGTAGCTCAACCTATACATTTATTGATGGCAAATTTGATTTTAGGCGTTCAGTTTTTTATGTGGATGGCGTTGCGCTATAGCACTCAAAAAGCATAATCACAAAAAGGTCATGAAAATTGATAAAACTTGCACGACCTTGAATATCAATCATTAAAATAGCTTATATAATTAAACCATCTTCCATGTGAAGCACTGTGCCTAGTTTCGCAGCCAAATCATGATCATGGGTTACTACTAAAAAACTTACCTGTAGCTCTTGATTAAGCTCAAGCATGAGTTGATAAACCGACTCAGCTGTTCGACTATCCAGATTTCCTGTTGGTTCATCAGCTAAAATTAACGCTGGATTGTTAATCAACGCACGAGCTACAGCCGCACGTTGACGCTCACCACCTGATAATTCTCCTGGTTTGTGCTCTATGCGATGTCCAAGTCCCACGCGCTGTAATAGTTTTTTTGCCCGAATTTGTGCATTTTTTACGGATTCATTGCCAATTAATAGCGGCATTGCGACATTTTCAAGTACAGTGAATTCGCCCAGTAAATGATGGGATTGGTAAATAAAACCGAGTGATTGATTGCGTAGTTTGGCTAGTTTTCCACTATTGACGGTATTTAAATTCACACCATTTAGCATTACTTCCCCACTAGTGGCTTTATCAAGCCCACCGAGTAAATGAAGTAGGGTGCTTTTCCCGGATCCCGATGCTCCCATGATAGCAACGCGCTCACCGACTTTAATTTCTAAATTAACTCCTTTGAGTACGTCAACATCTAAATCACCGTAACGTTTTACTAAATTTCGACATTTTAGAATGATTTCTTTACTCATAACGTAACACTTCCGCTGGATTAATTTTTGCTGCTTGCCATGCAGGATAAATGGTGGCAAGTAAAGATAAGAAAAAGGCCATGCCCGCGATGGCGTAAACATCGGACCAAACTAATTTTGAGGGAAGTTCGCTAATGTAGTAGACGTCAGCGGCCATAAATTGAACATGAAATAATTTCTCAATTGCTGGGACAATGGTTTCGACATTTAAAGCTAAAATAACCCCACCAACGGTGCCTAGCATTGTGCCTACGATACCAATAATGGCACCCAGTACCATAAAAATTCCCATTACAGATTGCGATGTTAATCCTTGTGTTTTCAATATGGCAATGTCGCCACGTTTATCGGTCACCACCATCACAAGCGTGGAAACAATGTTAAAGGCAGCCACGGCAACAATGAGTAATAAAATAATAAACATGACGCGTTTTTCAGTTTGAATAGCGCGGAAAAAGTTGCTATGCGCGAGAGTCCAGTCGCTGACGTAATAGTTGTTATACAATGCTTTTGAAAGTTCTTGAGTGATTTGTGGGGCGTTAAATAAATCGTCTAATTTAATGCGCAGACCAGATACAGCGCTTTCGAGCCTGAAGAGTTTTGCAGCGTCGTCAATGTGAATTAACGCCATATTGCGATCATATTCATACATGCCAACTTGGAAAGTGCCAATAACTGTGAATCGTCGCATTCTTGGAACAACGCCAGCGGGAGTTGAGTTGACTTGGGGACTGATGACGGTGATTTTATCGCCAACAATAACGCCTAGATAGTTTGCCAATTCAGCACCTAAAATAATACCGTATTCGCCAGCGACTAAGTCGGTAAGTTTTCCAACTTTCATTTTCCCAGCAACGTCAGAGACGTTTGCTTCATTTTCCGGTAAAACACCGCTTAACATCGTCCCACTGACGCGGCGTTCTGCGTTAATCATGACTTGACCGTTTATAAAGGGGGCGGTACCTTGGATATGGGGATAATCAACGAGTTTTTGGTCAAGTTCCTGCCAATTTTCTAGTTGACCGGATTGCCCTGTGATTGTCGCATGTGAAGTCATTCCTAAAATGCGTTGTCGCAATTCGTCCTCAAAGCCGTTCATTACGGATAAAACAGTAATTAATGCCGTTACACCTAATGCAATACCTAAAACGGAGGTCAGGGTAATAAATGAAATAAATTGTGTGCGTCGTTTTGCGCGGGTATAGCGCAAACCTATATAAAAAATAAGTGGTTTAAACATGAAGAATCAACAAGTTAAAAAGCAATTATGCTTTTGGGTTAGATGGGAGTTTGCGGCAGTTGCTACAAAAACCATAGAGGTAAAAATTGTGATCGGTGAGTTCATAACCAAAACTTTCAGCAATTTCACGTTGTCTGCTTTCAATAAACTCATCATGAAACTCATCAACTTTACCGCATTTTACGCAAACAAGATGATCATGATGCCCGCCATTGTCGAGTTCGAAAACGGAGTTTCCTCCCTCAAAATGATGACGTGTTACAAGGCCAGCGGCTTCAAATTGTGTTAGAACACGATAGACAGTGGCTAGTCCAATATCTTCGTTTTCACTCAACAGAATTTTATACAGTTTTTCAGCTGTAAAATGACGTTCATTAGCTTGTTTTTCTAAAATTTGTAGAATTTTGATTCGTGGTGCGGTAATTTTTAAACCCGCATTTTTGAGTTCGTGGTTTTCTTGATTTTCCACCATAGCTTCCTAGAAAGAAATGTAATTTTGGGTATTGTAACTTTTTTTTAAACGCAAGCGCATGACTGTTTCGTTGATTTACCGTAGAATTTGCGACATTCTTCTAAATTTTATCTGAATTTACCCAAAACTCTCATGCGAAAATCTATTTTATCGGTTAGTTTACTGAGTTTATCACTCGTGTCTTGTTCAACGATTTTGAAT
>CAJBJW010000351.1 GCA_903953455.1 uncultured Pseudomonadota bacterium
ACCGGTTCTATGTTTGTACTAGGGATTAGCGCGTTTTATTTACTGAAACATCAAGACGTGGCGTTTGCTCGACGTTCGTTTCGCATTGCATCGGGGTTTGGTTTAGCGGCCATTTTATCCGTCATTGTGCTAGGTGATGAAAGTGGTTATACCGTCGGTGAGGTGCAGCGAGCCAAGCTTGCAGCCATCGAAGCAGAATGGGAAACGCAAGACGCCCCCGCATCCTTTACGTTAATTGGTTTTCCCAATGAAGAAACCCGCACAACCGATTATGCAGTGAAGTTGCCTTATTTATTAGGCTTGATTGCCACGCGTTCAATTGATGAAAAAATTGATGGTCTTGATGTGATTCGTGAGCGTAAACGTCACCGCATTGAAAACGGCATGATTGCGTATGAAAATCTGCAAATTTTGCGCGAAGACAAAAATAATGAAATTGCAAAAGGTATTTTTGAAAAGCATAAAGCCGATTTAGGTCATGGATTGCTACTCAAAAAATATACGGATAACGTAGTCGATGCCACGCCCGCGCAAATCGATTTAGCGATTAAAGATTCCATTCCCAAAGTCGCGCCGATGTTTTGGACGTTTAGAGGGATGGTATTTTGTGGTGTGATGATGTTATTTATTTTTGTGGCCTCGTTTTATTTCAATATGAAACGCGATGCGCATAATCAACGTTGGCTCTTGA
This sequence comes from uncultured Pseudomonadota bacterium, assembly GCA_903953455.1. GTDB lineage: Bacteria > Pseudomonadota > Gammaproteobacteria > Methylococcales > Methylomonadaceae > UBA10906. The sequence continues at coordinate 692 of CAJBJW010000351.1, forward strand.
AAATGGCTTTCTGGGGTATTCCACTGCCTTGGATTGCAAGTGAATTAGGGTGGGTGGTGGCAGAGTATGGTCGCCAACCTTGGACGATTGCCAATATTTTGCCGACGCATTTAAGTACCTCAAGTTTAAGTGCTGATCAACTCTACAGCAGTATTGGTGGCTTTGTGGTCATGTACACTGCGCTGCTCGTCATTGAGCTGTTTTTAATGGTGAAATACATTCGCCTAGGTGCAAGCAGTTTACATACAGGCCATTATCATTTCGAAAAACAAGGAGCAATACATGTTTGATTATGAATCGCTGCGCATTATTTGGTGGGGCATTTTAGTCTTTTTGATTTGTGGTTTCGCGGTGATGGATGGTATGGATTTTGGCATTGCTATGCTCCTTCCGTTTCTTGGAAAAACTGATGATGAACGTCGCGTGATGCTCAACACAGTTGGGCCAACATGGGAAGGTAGTCAAACATGGCTAGTGACACTAGGCGGCATTACGTTTGGCGCATGGTCGATTGTTTATGCGGTGTTATTCTCAGGCGTATATTCGGGCTTGTTGCTTTTGTTGTTTGCGTTGTTTCTGCGCCCTGTGGGGTTTGATTATCGCAGTAAATTAGACAATACCTCATGGCGCAGTTTTTGGGATTGGGGCTTATTTGTCGGAGGCGCTGTGCCGGCGATTGTATTAAGTTTAGCGGCAGGAAATTTAATGGTTGGATTGCCTTTTGAACTTGATGCGGATATGCGCTCAACTTATACAGGCGGTTTGCTGGATTTGTTTCAATTATTTCCGTTGATTTGTGTCTTAGTGGGCGTGACGTTATGTATTTTGCACGGCAGCGTTTATTTGCACTGGAAAACAGAAGGGGTGATAGCGCAGCGAGCACAAAAAGTCATCGGATTAAGTAGTTTCTTATTTGTAGCTCTTTTTTTATTGGCGGGTGTTTGGGTCATGCTTGGTTTAGAGGGCTACAAAGTCACTTCTTTAATTGATACGACGATTACCGCGCATCCACTGCACAAAACGGTCGAAAAAAGTACCGGTTTATGGCTAGCGAATTACGGCAATTATCCGTTGCTCATACTGGCGCCTTTGGTGGCAATCGTTTCTGCGCTGCTGACACCCATTTTCACCGCAAAGCATCACAGTGCGACGGCTTTTGTGCTAAGTAGTTTAGCGATGATCGGGGCGATTGTGACAGCGGGTGGCTCTATGTTTCCTTTTGTCTTGCCGTCGAGTTTATCGATTACCAGCAGTTTAACGATATGGGATGCGAGCGCAAGTTACTACACCATGAAAATGTTGCTAGCGGCAACGATTGTGTTTATGCCGATTGTTTTAGCGTATACGACATGGGTTTACAGGATTATGCGGGGTAAAGTGACCGTTGAGCAAGTACAAGCCAATCAGCATACGATGTATTAAAAACGATCATCAGCACTTATTTTCAAGAAAACATACTGTAATGGTAGTCCAAATTGAAGATAATGTGTTTTGTTTGCATAACAATTGAAAGAAAATGACTTGAATTTGAAAAAAATTACTGTTTAGGGAATGAAATCATGTGGTATTTTGCGTGGATATTAGGGGTTAGCTTGGCGGCGGCTTTAGCGATTATTAATTCAATGTGGCTTGAGCTTGGGGAGGATGCAGATGCAGATTCTTAAGAAAAAGAGTCGACTACTTATTTTATTAAGTGGTCTTTTGTTGGTAGCCTGTAATGATATGCAGCAATCCAAACCCGCTAAACCCTCTACTGAGAAATATACCGCCAGCACGGTTTTATTAACGGGGAAAGTACAAGGCACATCGCAAAAGGTTGAAGCGCTCGACGACGCAACACAGAATGTGATTGTTTCCACTCAAGTACAAGAGAAAGGGCGTTATCAACTTGAGATACCGGCTCAAACAAAATTACCTATTATTTTGCAATCGGATGAATTTATATCAGTAGTCGTTGACGCGGATGTGACCAATTACGACATCAATTCCTTGACGACAACTATTGCTGCAAGAGCGAAAGCCTTGGGCGGATATACACGCAAAAACATCGTGTCTGCGGCAAGTGATAGTGTGAATACGCCTGATGCGAATAAAACCAGTACAGGCTGGCGAGGTGATACAACCTCGCAATATGGTGGTTGGCATTGAAAAATGAATTTAACGCAAGTCAAATGTCTTGGGGTATTTTCAATTTTTGCGGTAATTGGTTTTGGGCCAATTTCACCTGGGTGTTTGATTGGTATGTATATTGTCGTCATGAGACCATTTTGGTTTTTAAAATTAGCTCAAAATTTATATGCCAATCATCAATTGAATTATGCTTTAGAAAATCTTAAATTAGCAAAAAATGTACGTAAAAAGGCGTTCCTATTTTTATTTTGCTTATTTATGGTAGATATCCTGCCTATACCGGTAACGCCTGTCATCGCTGTTATTATTATTCTTAGCAGACCGGTTTGGTTTTACACTTTAGTGATAAACATCTACAAAAAAGGCTCGTGATTTGATCGCAAGCCCTTTAACAATGTCTAACTGATTACTGCACTGTATCCAAAATCAAATTTAGGTATGTGACTATCTAACCAACCTTTTATGAGTTGACCCACTTCCTCCGTTACATCTGCTTCACCAGCATGGAATTTTTTTTGTAGATCAGCGGCGATAGAAATGAAAGCGACATGTTCCGCTTTGTGTGCATCAAAGCCTGTAAAGTTTTTGGCTACCATTTCACGTTCTTCATGTGCAAAATGCTCCACAACATAACCAATTAAATCATCTAGTTGTGAGCCAATGGCTGTCCGCTCAGCACCAGAAATCGCTAAATCATAAAGACTATTTAATTTATCGAATAAAACGCGATGCTCTTCGTCAGCAAAATCAACCTGTGTACCATATTGTTCAGCTGTCCAAGTAATTAAAGACATAATTTTTCCTCAAAGAAAATTAAAATAGTGAACAAAAAAAGCTGCTTAAAGTCATAAATTAAACAGCTCTGAAAGGAATTGCGAATATGAAACTTAAAAAGACTAAATCATCATGTGCTTTATGAGTGCAAATGAAAAAAAACGAAAAATGATAAAACGATAAAATACGATTACTTATTTTCTGATTTATGGGCTACATAATTTGTACTCTCAGCAATGGCATTTGCT
>CAJBJW010000352.1 GCA_903953455.1 uncultured Pseudomonadota bacterium
GAGTAAAGATAACACTGCCCCCAAACTGGTTTCAGCTGTGCCCAAAAATGGCGGAACCGCCATTGCGGTCAATCAAGATGTGGTGCTAACGTTCAATGAGAGCATTCAAGTTGGCACAGGTAATCTCATTATCAGCAGCAGTGTTGATACGATTGCCGTTCCTGTAAACAGTGCATTAGTCACCGTCAAAGGTGGTGTGCTAACTGTAAACCCCACGAAAGATTTACTTCCTAATAGTCATTACACGATCAAAATCGACAATACAGCCATTCAAGATTTAAGTGGCAATAAATACGCCGGCATTAAAAATACGACAACGTTGTATTTTGATACGGTGGATACACGTGCACCAACGCTAGTCAAAAGTAGTCCACTCGCGAGCGCACCAAGTGTCGCGACTAATTCAAACATTGTGTTGACGCTCAGCGAAAAAATCCAAGCGGGTACCGGTAACATCACACTTATCAGCGGTAATGATTCGCGCACGTTTGCTATCACAGATAAGCAGGTTAAAATTTCTGGCACCACGCTTACAATCAATCCAAGTGTTGATTTAAACATCGGCAGCACCTACAAAGTGCATTTGGATGCAGGGGCAATCAAAGATTTAGCGCCTGTTAACAATTTAGCGGCCGCCATTGATTTGAGCTTTACCACGAAAGCCACCAGCGATAAACAAGCGCCTGTTTTGCAAAATTACTCTGGCAAAGGCCTTGTCAGTGATCACTTGCAACTCGCTTTTCAAGAAAATATCAAAATAGGTAAAGGCAGTTTTACGTTAGTAAACAGTGCTGACAGCAAAGATAAAATTGTGATTTCTGCTACGGATACGTCGCAAGTGTCTATTGCAAATAATGTTTTATCGATCAATCCAAAAGATAATCTCAAACCAGAAACCACCTACTTGCTCACTGCGCCTAAAGGCATTTTGACTGACTTAGCAAAAAATGCATTTGCGGGAATTGCAACTAAAGTCCCTTTCAAATTTGATACACATGATACAACGGCACCTGAGTTAAAAATTTCGGGTGAAAAAGCGACAGCAACAAATAGTCCTATTGTTTATACCTTCACGGCAAGTGAAGCCATCAAAGATTTCACCGTTGACGATATTACTGTTACAGGTGGCACGAAAGCAGCGACTTTAACGACTGTCAGTCCAACTGTCTACACACTCAGCGTTACGCCAACGGCTAATTCTACGACTCCCGTCACGGTCAATGTCGCAGCCGGTAAATTCACGGATTTAGTCAATAATGCCAATGTGGCAACCGCGACAAGTACACCTCAAGACGTTGATACTAAAGCGCCTCAATTATCTTCTATTTCACCACTCGATAACGGTATCAATATCGCTAAAGGTAGCAATATCGTTCTCACATTTGATGAAAAAGTTATCGCGGGCACAGGCAATTTGGTTGTCAGTAATGGCACGGATACACAAACCATTTCTGTCAAAGACGCCACACAAGTTTCCATTAGTGATAATTTGTTAACGATCAATCCCTCGAATGACTTACTTGAAAACAGTAATTATACCGTGACGATAGCGTCAGGCGTTCTTTCTGATAGTCTGGGGAATGCATTTGCTGGCCTGACGTCGAAATTCAAAACAGTTGCCCCCATTACGGCTAATGATGTGGTTTTAACCGCGAAAGCGATTGACGGGTATTTGAAAAGCGCCAACGTTTATGCTGATGCGAACGGTGATGGTATTCAAAACGCCACTGAAGCCAGTGCAATCACGGATGCGAACGGGACATTCAAGCTCGTTAACGCAAAAGGGAGTATTGTGGTATCGGGCGGTACGGATTTATCCACGGGTAAAGCGTTTGCGGGAACGCTTAAAGCACCTGAAGGCTCATCTGTTATTACGCCACTCACTACCGTTCAACAAGGTTTCATTGAGGCGGGTCAAACGCCTGAGCAAGCTGAGCAATCCGTTGCAAAAGCCTTTGGATTTGATGCGTCAAAAGTGGATTTAACCACCTATGATCCAATTGCTGAAGTTGTCAAAGCAGGTACGACGGGGGCTACGTCGTCTATTGCCGCGCAAATGATGGCAAGTTCAGCGCAAATTGCTAACTTTATGGTCACAGCGGGTCAAGTACTTCAAGGCGCTGCAGGTGGAACTGGTAATTTGTCCACGCAAAATGCGGGCGCTGCATTACTTAAATCGTTAGTCAGTGCTATTACAAGTGATGCTAAAACGGGTGATGGTGCGATTAACTTAGGTGATGCCGCTTTATTGAAATCAGTACTCGTTGAAGGCGCAAAAGAAGCTAATGCGCAAGCACAAAAAGAAGCACAGACAACAGGCACGACAGCGCCAAAATTTGATGCCGCTAATTTCACAGATAAAATCGACAAAATGGCGGATACCGTCACAGCGGTTCTGAAAAGTGCGGCAGACAACATTGTCATTGCTATTGCTGTGAACAACAGCAAAGGTGGTGATGCGTTAGCCTTACTGAGCAACATGGATAAAGTCAGTGCGTTTGCACAAAATGATGCAGGTGCGTCATTGCAAAAAATAGCTACCACGCTCGACACCAAAGATACCAACGCGCTTAACGCTGCGTTGAAATCGCAAAATGATTTGTTCACCGGTGATGCCGCGACCAAATCAATTGAAACCAAAGTCGTTGAAACACAAAAAGCGGTTGGGGATATTATTGCAGCAGATAAAATCATCGCCGATAAAGCCGCTGCCGATAAAATCATCGCGGATAAAGCCGCTGCAGA
>CAJBJW010000353.1 GCA_903953455.1 uncultured Pseudomonadota bacterium
CCTTGTATTGATACAAATTGATTTTTTGTTAAAAGTACGACAATTTCATTTTAACGACAAATGACACATGACGTTATCTGACACAATCTTTCATTAAAAAATATGAATCACGATAGTTTAGAATTAATCAATGTAAAAAATATTGTCATATTGTCTCTTTGTTTACCCCTACATGCGATGGCGGATAATGAAGAAATATCTTTATTGCCTCCAATTATCATTCAAAGTGACTTAGTTGACAGCACAGCCAATTCCCAAACAGTGTTAACCCAAGATGAGTTGGAAAGTGCGGAAAAGTCAGATATCAGTAATGTATTGCGAAATCAATCAGGTATAACGATCAATCAAGGTAGCGGTCAGATGATGTCTTCCATTAGTTTGCGCGGCGCAGGTGGTGTGGGGCAGGGCCTCATTACGTTAGACGGCATGCCATTGTTTGGGAATTTTGCCGGGATTTATTCACTAAGTCACTACCCACTTGATGCAATCGATCAAATTTCTATTACACGCGGTGCAGGTGGAGATCGACATGGATCGCGCACACTTGGTGGGGCTATCCACTTGAAAACGCGTCAATTTCAAAATGATGAGTCGCTTTTACGTTTTGAAGGTGGAAGTTATGACACGTTGCGCGGAAACGTAAGTAAAGGCATGCGTACTGAATTTGGAAATTTTAGTGCCGTGGTTGGGCATGTCGATGTCTTTAATGGGCTTAGTCAAGCCAAAAACGGCAGTGAACCCGATAATTTTGGAATGACTCATGCCTCGGGTAATTGGGTGAAAAAATTTGCGAATGGAAGTTTAAATGCAACGCTATATTTTGTTCGCACTGATGAGGATATGGATGGACCTGGGCGCATAGGGAATAAAGTGCATTGGGTTGACGATAAACTTGGCAGACTCTCTGACGAAACATGGGTCACGCAAGTGCAAGGTGAATATGATCTGAATACTTATTGGAATACCTCCCTGCAAGCAGGCTTTACGCAGGATAGACAAAATATGGTCACTACTCGAATTAAGCCATTTACGATAAGCAATCAGCTGATGATGCTCGATTGGAAGAATACACACCGTGTGATGTTAGATGAAAAATCGAGTAATCAAGCCCAACTCATTTGGGGTATCAATACACAGCATCAACAAAATTTGAATTTCTCAGCACAGCAAACCATCGTGAGTCCAAACGTGCGTGGTGAACTCGAGCTAGATAACTGGACGTTTTTTTCTGATGGTCGGTTTGATTTTGGTGAGCCTTATGGTAATCATCATGTGTTTTCTGTTGGTGTTGAGCGAATTTTCCTTACAGATCTGCATCTTTATGTAAATGGTGGCACAGGGTTTCGCCAACCAGGCGTGAGTGAGTTAATGCACCCTGTTTTTGGTAATAAAAACCTTCAGAGTGAACGCAGTGTGGGAGGGGAAATTGGGTTTCGCTGGACTATTTCACCTTCCACAGATATGAGTCTTAATGGCTATTATCAAAAATACCACGATATGATCACGCTGCAACTCGATTCAACTACGGGGGCAATTCGAGCTACGAATGTGCAAGAAGCAGATGTGTGGGGTAGTGAATTGCAAGCCAAGCATCGCTGGAATGCGAATTGGGAAAGTGGCTTTAATTACAATTATCTCTACGCTGTCAATCCTATTACTCATCTGCAAATTGCAAATCGCCCAGAACATCAAGGCACATTATGGAATGAACTTCACATTTTTTCACCGTTGACATGGCGAATGGAACTCAATGTGCATGATGGATTTTGGTTTGATGCAAAAAATTCTTTGCGTGCGAATGTCGCGCCCCGAATTAACGCATTGTTAAAATATGATTTAACACCCAAAACACAGTTGTATCTGCGCGGTGAAAATATCACGAATAATCAATCTGCTGAGATAAATGATTTTAGTTTTTATGGCGCAGCCATTTATGCGGGATTTAAATCTAATTTCTAATTTAACGTTATTAAAGTCTCTAACGTTAGATTTATTTTTTAGGGTTTAACGCATATTTTAGCGCTATCACAATCGTGATTGCTAACGCCGCGGCTTTATCAAGATCCGTAATTAATTCCATTTCTAACACCCTTCATCATATTGAAAAAAACACAGATTATAATAAGTGTCGATATGATACGTCTATGTGTTTTCACTGATGTCAGTCAATTAAATTTACCGCATGATCAATCTTACCTGAAAATATAAAATTTTTTATTACGTTAAATTTTATATGGTAAATTATCCTGCATGATTCCTTTTTCAATTCCTACTTCCAGATGATTCAAATGAAAAAAACGCTCGCACTCTTATTGTGCGTTATGTCACCTATTTCGATGGCTATTGAAGTAGGGGCTAATGTCCCACAATGTAATTTAGTCGATTTATCGAAAAATACACCGATTTCTCTTTCCAAAACAGGCAACGTTGTCTATGTTAATATTGGGCATTGATTTTTACGAACGTAAAAATAATTATGGCTTTAATGGTGGGTCGGGAACGACTGTGGATAACTTCACATTCTCCATGTACACCGTAAAAATTAATGTTAAGTTTTAGCGTTTAATTTTGACAGCACTTACTCTATTTACAGGTCATTTTACTTCGATGGGTTCACCATGCGAATTACAGCTTTATGCGAAAGATAAGGCGCAATTTGAACATGTTGCTCAAAACGTGGTGAAGGATTTAGTGCGTTTAGAAGGAAAATATTCGCGTTATCGAGCGGATAGTTTTCTGTCGAAAATCAATCAGTGCGCTGCACAAGGAAAATCCATTGAGGTAGATGCAGAAACCGCACATTTACTCAATTATGCGCAAACCTGCTATGAGCAAAGTGATGGTCTTTTTGATATTACGTCGGGGGCGTTGCGACGGGTTTGGATATTTAATAAGGATAAGCCGACGCTACCTAAGCAAAAAGACATTGATGCAATTTTAGCGTTGGTTGGTTGGGACAAAATTGTATGGGATGGCGCTGTATTACATTTTTTACTTGCCGGTATGGAAGTCGATTTTGGTGGTATTGTCAAAGAGTATGCGGCTGATCGCGTTGCAGCGTTATGTTCAAGTATGAGTATTTCAAATGGGATTGTGAATTTAGGGGGGGATATCAAAATTATTGGTCCTCACGTGGATTCTTCGCCTTGGCATATTGGTATTCGTGATCCCAAAGATAAAAATTTTGTATCAAGTGTTGTGCAATTACATTCTGGGGCAATGGCGAGCAGTGGTGATTACGAGCGTTGCATTGATATTGACGGCAAACGTTACGGACATATTCTCAATCCAAAAACAGGCTGGCCTGTGCAACATTTTGCCTCTATTACTGTCATCAGTGATTTTTGTGTGCTGGCAGGTAGCGCATCGACAATTGCCATGCTCAAAGAGAAAGAAGGAATCGCCTGGCTCAATTTACTCGGGCTGGCGCATCAATGGATTGATATTGATGGGCGGCGCGGCGGAAATATCATTTAACTTTTCTTAAAGGTAACAGAAATGGCGAACATAATTACAGGTACAAGTGGAAATAATAATTGGTCATTTCCTCGGTATCAACGCCAACAGTGACGGTAGCATTCAAATCGATACAGTAGCTGGACTTAGCTAAACACAGATTTCGATTGACGCGTTGCATCCAGCTCACCATATACAGACATTTGCTGAGAAATATTATTTTGCTGTGCTTGGTAAGCAAAGTAATCTTTATCTTTTTCTGAAAATTGACGTGATGTGCTCATCGCTTGCCTCATTTTTTGTGTGTTCATCCAATCAGGTAATTTTTGTTCGTCATTTAACAAATCACCCTTTTTAAAAAATCGTAAACAACGTTTTTGTTCATTTTCAATATGTGCTGCACTGAACTTTTCAAGTTCTAGGAGCTAAATGCCGCCATGTTCAGTAAGTAATTTACGCCCTTCATGAAAAATAGTTTATGATTTAATCCCCGTTCCACGATATAGCAGAATGAGCGAGAAGAGCGCTAATACAAAGATAAACCCACCCGTCATTAAATATGCCAGTGTGATGTCAACATCTGACACACCAATAACGCCAAATCGAAACGCATTGACCATATACAAAATGGGATTTCCAAGCGAAATATGTTGCCAAATGGTTGGTAACATATCCACTGAATAAAACACGCCGCCTAAATAACTCAGCGGTGTTAAAACAAAATTGGGAATGATAGAAATATCATCAAAACTTTCCGCCAAAATCGCATTAATAAATCCCGCTAAGGAAAAAAGCGTTGCTGTCAGAAAAACAATCGTTAGGGCAATTAACCAATGATGAATATGCAGTGGCGTGAATAATAAAGAAATAAGCGCCACAACACTGCCTACAAGCACACCACGTAAAATTCCCCCACTAATATAGCCAGACAAAATAACCCAATTTGGAATAGGTGCCACCAGCAATTCTTCGATGTTGCGTTGAAATTTTGTTGAGTAAAACGAAGACACAACGTTCGCATACGAATGCGTGATAACGGACATGATAATAATACCTGGAACGATATAATCCATATAACTGGTACCATGAACAGTGCCGATCCGATCACCAATCAATTTACCAAAAATCAAAAAATACAGTGACGTTGTAATGGCGGGAGGGAGAAGTGTTTGCGGCCAGATACGAATAAAACGGTAAACTTCTTTGCGAACAATGGTACTAAAAGCAATCAAAACACTCATGCGATTTCCTTTTGTGTTTTATTTTCAATTAAATCGACAAATAATTGCTCTAAACGATTACTTTTATTTTTCATACTAATAACCTGAATACTTGCCGCACTGAGTTGTGCGAAGAGTTCGTTTAAATTATTATCTTTAGGAACGCCTACTTCGATTACCGTTGATGAAATTCGTTTTAGAGAATATCCGTGAATTATCGGTAAAGTTTCAATTGGGTGTGCTAAATCGAGTATAAAATGATCAATATGCAATCGTTTAAGAAAGGTTGCCATGTCTGAATTCTCAACGATTCTTCCTTGATCGATAATCGCAATATGACGGCATAGACTTTCAGCTTCTTCGAGGTAATGTGTCGTTAGAATAATGGTTGTCCCTTGCGCGTTTAATTCTTTCATCATTTGCCACATTGAGCGACGAATCTCAATATCAACACCAGCAGTGGGTTCATCGAGAATAAGTAGCTTAGGTGCATGAACCATGGCGCGTGCAATCATGACGCGTCGTTTCATGCCACCCGATAAACGCCGTGAAATTACATCGCGTTTATCCCATAGATCAACTTGTTTTAAACATGTTTCCATGCGCTCCATCGCGATTTTTCGAGGCATACCGTAGTAACCCGCCTGATTGAGTACGATGCGCTTGGCGGTGTCAAATTGATTGAAATTAATTTCTTGTGGGACGAGGCCAAGGCAGCTTTTGGCTAAATTGGTTTCGGATTTGATGTTATGCCCAAAAATGTTGACAGAGCCACTGCTGGCAGTCACAAGTGAGCTAATAATGCCAATGGCGGTCGATTTACCAGCGCCATTTGCGCCAAGCAGTGCAAAGAAGTCGCCTTGCTGAACGTCTAAATCAATGCCTTTTAAGGCTTCAAAGCCGTTGGAATAGGTTTTACGAAGATTACGAATAGAGAGTGCGTTCATATCGAAAAGAAGAAGTGATAATGCGCGTAGTTTAGCAGTTTTTTCGAAAATGGATTGGCAAAAGAAAAGCCGCATGATAAAAAATCATGCGGCTTTATTGGGCATAAATAAACGATAATTATCGCTTATTTGCTACCTAAGTAAGCATAAAGTGCGTCAACTGCTTGATCTTCACCGTAGCCCGCTTTTTTCACAGGACCGACTTCCATGATAGCAGCGATAGCTTTTGGCATGCCACCTTTACCGTTTTGTAAAGTTTGCTCAAAGCTTGCACGTGTCAATTTACCTGATTTTACTAAATCAAATAATTGTGGGTTTGATGAGATTTCGTGGCAAGTACCGCAACCGCGACCAAAAGCGCGTTCATAAATTTTTGCACCGATTTCAAGTTTTTCATCAGCAAAAGCCGACGAAGTCAAACCAATTAATGCAACGCCAGCGAAAGCTAAAAGTGCTTTTTTCATAAATAATCCTCTCAAGGGGAGATAAAAAGGTTGTTTTTCTTTTTTTATACATTCAATTAAAAATTTGAACAATACAAAGGATAAGGAGTTTAGCGGTAAAATTCAACGATTTTGTTAAAAAATCCTTACCTTAAATCTTATTTATGACCAAACCAATTTAATTTTTCATGCAAACTCACAACGTTGCCAATAATAATCAGGGTAGGGGCCTTGAGGGTTTCATGTCTGATTTTATTTGGCAGGGTACTGAGCGTTCCGATAATTACTCGCTGCTGCGCGGTGGTTCCTTTTTCAACAACCGCAATAGGCAGACTTGGATCGCTTCCATGCGCTATTAATGCATCGCAAATTTTCTCAAGTCCAATCAAACCCATATAAATGACGATGGTCTGATTTGGCGTGGCGAGTTGCGTCCAATTTAAATTAATAGAATCATCTTTAAGATGTCCCGTGACAAAGACACATGACTGCGCATAATCACGGTGGGTTAAGGGAATCCCAGCGTAACTTGCACAGCCATTCGCGGCGGTAATACCGGGAACCACTTGGAAGGCAATATTTTGTTCCATTAGCGTTTCTATTTCTTCGCCACCACGACCGAAAATAAACGGATCTCCGCCTTTTACACGTGCGACCCGTTTACCTTCTTTAGCGAGTTTGACGAGTAATTCATTAATTTCCTCTTGTGGGAGGACGTGTTGACTGCGTTCTTTGCCAACATAAATTCGATCTGAATCACGACGTGCTAAATCCAGAATTTCAGCAGACACTAAACGGTCATAAACGATGACATCAGCCTGCTGCATTAACCGCAACGCACGGAAGGTCAGTAAATCGGCAGCCCCTGGGCCTGCTCCAATTAAATAGACTTCACCGTTATTTTTATTATTAATTTCAGATTCAATTTGCGAAATAGCGTAAGTTAATTCGCGTTCAGCTGATTCATTTTGACCCGAAAATATCAATTCTGCTACGCGACCTTGTAG
>CAJBJW010000354.1 GCA_903953455.1 uncultured Pseudomonadota bacterium
ACTATGTTTCTTGCATGTGGATACCGAACATCTTAATAGACAATCTATGTTACTTGCGAATAAAGAATTACAAGAGATGAGTAGAAGCAGAATTGATCCTGCTTTTGAAAAATATAATTCTGGAGTGAATTTAGAAACACTTGAAGCAAATTTAATTCTTCAGGCATTAGACAGAACACAAGGCAATCGTAGCAAATCAGCGAAATTACTCGGCATTTCGCGTGATACACTGCTCTATCGCATGCAAAAACATGGTTTTTTTACCTCACTGTAATGCGTGCAACCGTGCTTTTTCCATGAGTTTTTTTAAATCAAAAACCGTTTTCTCTAAACCCGAAAAGACAGACTGCGCAATAATGGCATGCCCAATATTGAGTTCCACAATGTCAGTAATAGCGCAAATATCTTGGACATTATGAAAATGGAGTCCATGTCCCGCATTTACTTGCAAGCCTGCCGCCTTTGCATAATGCGCAGCGTGCTGAATTCGTGATAACTCTTGTAATTGCTCAGTGCGAGTAGCCGCATCCGCATAATGACCTGTATGCAATTCAATAACCGGGGCGCCCGCTGCCACAGCGGCATCAATTTGTATTTCATCCGCATCAATAAATAACGAAACCTCAATTCCTGCATCGGCCAATTGATGACATGCCGATTTTATACGCAGCAAATTTTCATGCACATTAAGGCCGCCTTCTGTCGTTAATTCTTCGCGTTTTTCGGGAACAAGGCAACATGCAAACGGTTTTACGCGACGTGCAATGGCAATCATTTCATCAGTGACTGCCATTTCTAAGTTGAGGCGGGTGTGAATATTGTTTTTGAGTAAATCAATATCTCGGTCTTGAATATGGCGTCTATCTTCACGCAAATGCGCGGTAATACCGTCCGCCCCTGCTTGCTCGGCAATTAACGCTGCCTGCAAAATATCGGGGTAGCGTGTGCCACGCGCTTGACGCAATGTAGCAATGTGATCAATGTTGACGCCTAAAAGAATGGGATTCATAACAGTTAAAGAAATAAGTTGATAAGGGGCGAAGTGATTGAGGCAATCACAATCCAGCTAACGTGAAAAACCACTTTTGTGCGATATATAAGGGATATTCAAGTAGCACATTTAATATTTTTGTATAGAGCAAAACCAATAAAATAACAAAACCAAAACGCTCTAATTTATTAAATTGCCATGCCCAATAACTTGGGAGCATGCCTGATAAAACGCGACTACCATCAAGCGGAGGAATGGGCAGCATATTGATAATCATTAGCACTAAATTAATGGAAATACCCGCAACGCCAGTATAAATTAGCGGCAATGCTATAGCTTCATTATCATGACCAATTGTCACGCCAAGACGTGCAATAAGTGCCCAAGCAATAGCCATAAGTAAATTCGATATAGGCCCTGCAAGTGCAACAATTGCCATGTCGTGTCGTGGTCTTTTAAAATACCGCGCATCAACAGGCACAGGTTTTGCCCAACCAAAAATAAATCCCGTTCCCGTCATCAATAGCAATCCAGGCAAAATCACTGTCCCAAACCAGTCAATGTGTTTCATAGGATTGAGTGTTAATCGGCCTAAAATATACGCCGTGTTATCTCCATATTTTTTTGCAGCCCATCCATGTGCTACTTCATGAACCGTAATAGCAAAAACAACGGGTAAAATCCAGACTACAATTCGCTGTATCCACGTTAATTCATTCATCATCCGCTTTTCCTTATTCTATTGATTTAGCATGGGTGCAAGCCCCTTACCTTGACGAACAATCACGCAATTCCCTTCTGTACAATCGATAATCGTCGTGGGTTGATATTCAATGACGCCTGCATCGATAATTAAATCGACTAGATCATCCATGCGCTCTTGTATTTCATA
>CAJBJW010000355.1 GCA_903953455.1 uncultured Pseudomonadota bacterium
GGCACCGTTGTTGGTGAAGAATATGTGGCTTTGGGTGATACGCAGTTTGGTTCGGTCATCAATAAAATCAAACTCAAAAAACCGGATGTGATTTACGCAGCGGTGGTGGGTGGCAGTAACGTTGCTTGGTTCAAGCAGTTAAATGCAGCGGGCTTGAACGCGAAAAAACAAAATATGCTCACTATTTCAGTGACTGAAGACGAAGTGCTCGGTATTGGCGGTGAAAACTTAGAAGGTTTCTATTCTGCCATGAAATATTTCCAAAGTTTGAAAAATCCAAATAACGATAAATTTGTGGCTGAATTCAAAAAAGCCTATGGTGAAAAAGCCGTTATTGGTGACGTAACGCAAGCGGCTTATTTAGGTCCTTGGCTTTGGAAAGCAGCGGTTGAGCGTGCAGGCAGTTTTGATGTAGATAAAGCGGTTGCGGCGCTTCCCGGTTATGAATTAACCACCGCACCTGAAGGTTATGTCAAAGTCGATCCAAATCACCATTTGCTAAGCAAATTGCGTATTGGTCAATGGCGTAAAGATGGTCAAGCCGATATGGTTTATGAATCGGGTTTAATCAATCCAGATCCATTCCCAAAAGGCTATCAATAAGCCATATCGTTAACGTGTTAACTGTATAGCGTTATTTGCAGCGCAGACGTTTTGAGTCTGCGCTGCAAAGTAACTGATTTTTTTGAGAAAGATTTACGTTCATTTGCGTGATGTGGAGAAAGGCTATGTTTGGCTATTCGATGGAAGAAGTGGGCAATATTGTCGTCATGCAGGGTTTTTCGGGACTCAGTTTATTTAGTGTATTGCTTTTAATGGCGCTGGGCCTTGCGATTATTTTTGGTCAAATGGGCGTGATTAACATGGCTCATGGTGAATTCATGACAGTGGGCGCGTATACCACGGTGTTTTTATCTAAAATGGCCGTTGAATTTGACATCGTCAATTCGTATTTCGTTTTTGCCATTATTGCGGCATTTATATTGGCTTTCTTTATTGGGTACTTCGTGGAGTATGCGCTGATTCGGCATCTCTATAAACGCCCGCTTGATACGCTCCTTGCAACATGGGGCCTAAGTTTGGTGATGCAGCAAATTTTTCGCTCAACCTTTGGCGCAAAAGAAGTGAGTGCTGAGTTGCCTGAATGGTTACTCGGTTCGTTTAAACCCACCCCCGATATTGATATTCCAATCAATGGCGTTTTTGTGATGGGACTGGCCTTAATTGTCACCGTTGGGGTGTATTTATTTATGTTTCGCTCACGCGGTGGTTTGCGTATTCGCGCGACGGTGCAAAACCGTATGATGGCTGGCGCGGTAGGTATTAATACGCAAAAAGTCGATCGATTAACGTTTGCGTTAGGTTGTGGCATTGCGGGCGTTGCTGGCGCAGCGTTTACAACGATTGCCTCAACAGGTCCAACAACCGGCTCCCTCTATATTGTCGATAGCTTTATGGTGGTGGTGTTTGGTGGTGCGGCAAGTTTGATGGGAACGATTGCCTCGGCATTTGGGATTGCCCAAGCGCAGTCTATTTTGCAATTTTTCATGACCAGTTCAATGGGCAAAGTGTCTACCTTGATGACCATTGTCATTATTTTAATGATGCGTCCAGAAGGGTTATTTGCTTCAAAAGTGCGTAAATAGTGAGGGCGTTATGACTGTAATTTTAGATAAATGTTTTGGTGGAAAACAGGGCGCTGTAAATTTAGCGATATTAGCAATTTTACTGCTGGTTATTTTCCCGCTGTGGCTGGATTTATTTCGTTTAGGACTGATTGGTAAATATGTCACGTATGCGTTTGTTGCTGTCAGTCTTGTTTTGCTGTGGGGGAATGGGGGAATTTTAAGTTTGGGGCAGGGGATGTTCTTTGGCCTTGGCGGCTACTGCATGGCGATGTTTTTAAAACTGGAAGCATCAGATCCCATTAGCACAAAAATTCAAACCACGCCCGGTATTCCCGATTTTATGGATTGGAATCAAATTACTGAAATTCCATGGTTCTGGCAACCGTTTAAAAGTTTCCCATTGACCGTGTTTTTTGTGTTAGCGGTGCCTACTTTTTTAGCGTTTATTATTGGCTACGCTATGTTTAAACGTCGCGTGGGTGGCGTGTATTTCGCCATTATCACGCAAGCGATTGCACTCATTTTGAGTATTTTAATTGTAGGGCAACAAGGCTACACCGGCGGTGTGAACGGTATTACGGATTTGAAAACCTTGCTAGGCTGGGATATTCGAACCGATAGCGCGAAATATGTTTTATATTTTATCAATGCCAGTTTACTCATTGGCGTCATTATCTTAAGCAATTATGTGCTTTCATCCAAATTTGGCATGTTGCTGCTTGCTATGCGCGATAAAGAAGAGCGTGTGCGTTTTTCAGGCTATGACGTATCGAGTTTTAAAATCTTTATTTTTTGCTATGCCGCGATGATTTCAGCGATAGGTGGCGCGATGTTTACGCTGCAAATTGGTTTTATGTCGCCAAGTTTTGTGGGCATTGTGCCATCCATTGAGATGGTTATTTTTGCCGCAGTGGGTGGGCGAATGTCTTTAATTGGCGCGGTTTATGGGGCGCTACTGGTGAATTTTGGTAAAACCATGTTCTCTGAAAATTTTCCTGAATTATGGTTGTTTTTAATGGGCGGCTTATTTATTGCCGTGGTGATGTTCTTCCCAGATGGGTTAGCGGGGGTTTATCGTGATCATGCCAAAAATTTCAATTTAGCAGATTGGTTGATTGCGAGTTATACCAAATGGTTTAAAAAAGATGCCAACATGCTAGGAGATAAAGTATGAGTAACACGGACTTTATATTGGCAATTGAAGATTTAACGGTGTCATTTGATGGATTTAAAGCGGTTGATTCACTGTCAATGTACATCGATAAAAACGAATTACGCGTTGTGATTGGACCCAATGGCGCGGGAAAAACCACGGTTTTGTATTTAATTTGTGGCAAAACAAAATCGACCGAGGGTTCAATCAAATTCAAAAATATTGAAATGACGACCTTATCGGAGCATGAAATTGTTCGCGCTGGCGTCGGACGTAAATTTCAAACACCGTCTATTTATGAAAATTTAACGGTTTATCAGAATTTGGAAGTTTCTTATCCTGTTGGGCGTAGCGTTTGGGGAAGTTTAACGTTTAAGCGTACACCCGAATTAAGTGAGCAAGTGCGAAAAATTGCCGCTGAAGTTTTATTGACCGAGCATTTGGATTTAGAGGCGGCGCTACTGAGTCACGGGCAAAAGCAATGGCTGGAAATTGGCATGCTTCTTATGCAAGATCCTGAGCTCTTAATGCTTGATGAACCGGTTGCCGGCATGAGCGCAAAAGAGCGTGATCAGACCGCAGAACTGCTGAATCAAATTTGTCAAAATCGCTCAGTACTCGTGATTGAACATGATATGGAGTTTGTGAAGAAAATTGCCCATAAAGTGACGGTGCTACATCAAGGTAAAATTTTAGCTGAAGGCTCGATGGAAAAAGTACAGGCCAATGAAAAAGTGATCGAAGTCTATTTAGGGCATTAAACGCCATTTTTTAGTTCACCACGGTAAGGAGAATTTCATGTTTGAAGTGGTTGATTTGCATGTGAGTTACGGTCAAAGTGAAGTCATTCATGGGCTGAGTTTTAAAGCAGAAAAAAATGAAACGCTCGCCATTATGGGGCGCAATGGCATGGGAAAAACGACACTCTTTAAATCATTGATGGGGATTTTGCCAAGTCACGCTACTAAGGCTGAGATTGATGGTGATAGCGTCAATGGCATACAAACTTATCAACGCGTGGCAAAAGGCTTGGCGTATGTCCCACAAGGGCGAATGATTTTTCCATCGATGACTGTTCAAGAAAATATTGAAACTGGACTTGAGAATTCAGCGTCGAGTGAAATCCCCGAAGATATTTATGCGTTGTTTCCCGTTCTCTACGATATGCGCAAACGCAAAGGCGGTAATTTATCGGGTGGACAGCAACAACAACTTGCTATCGCCCGCGCACTGGTGACCAATCCTAAAGTGCTGCTGCTAGATGAGCCTACTGAGGGCATTCAGCCCTCCATTATCAAAGACATTGCTAATGTGCTCAATGATATTCGCAAAATGCGAGAAATCACCATTATTGTGTCTGAGCAAGTGCTGAGTTTTACGATGGCGGTGGCGGATCGTATTATCGTTATCGATAAAGGAAAATTTATTCACGAAGACCGTCGTGAAGATGTTGATGCAGAAAAAATCAAAGGCTATTTGTCAGTGTGAAAACACAACACCCCGTTTAATCGATGCAAAAACGCAACAGATGTTTCAAATAAGTCAAAAAAATCGAATGGATTTTCATCTGTTTTTTCAAATATAAGTGACTATCTCTGCAATAACTGCCTTTTTTTCTTGGCAATGTAACGAGGTGGATAACCGTTTTAGTGTTTTTTTGATTTTAATTGTTTGTAAAACACCGTTTTAAAAGTGATTTCCTCAATAATTACCCTCCATTTCGCTATTGTAAAAAATCCCCTGA
>CAJBJW010000356.1 GCA_903953455.1 uncultured Pseudomonadota bacterium
ATGGAAATTTGCATGGTGCATCATGCGTGCAGTGTCATGCTCCTACTGGCTTGCATCATGGAATTAAGCGTGATGAGGATGTCAATGCTTCAGTAAATCCTGCGCATTTAGCGCAAACCTGTGGACAATCGGAATGCCATAAAGATTATTCTACTAGCGTAGTCAATACGGGTTTTCTAACGTCTGAAATGCACAGTGTTGCAACGCTTGGATTAGGCGTGGAAATGCATGCAGCCGATGTTTTAACTTTGAATTGGGAGGCATTTAAAGCGCTGTCAATTTGGTACAAACTGGCTGGTATTTTTGGTGCGTTATCGTTGGTATTTTTGATTGGCAATATCGCATGGAGCCTATTTGGCGATGCCAGTAAGTTGAACAAAAACAATAATAATTCACTTTTAGGTGCAGAAAAATTCCAACGCATTATTATTGGCTCAAAACCTAAAAAGAAAGAAAGTCTTATCCAAAAAATAAAACAATTTGTCATGTCAATACGAAAAAAACGTCATCATGATGATGAAAATAAGCATGATGAGGATGCGTCATGAAAGTCTTTATAAAAGTCTTTTTTATATTGTTTGTATTCGCGGTCAATGGCGCAAAGGCGACAGAGGTTTCATGGTATCAGCAGCAAGTTGAAAATACAGTGGTGTCGCAAGCAATGCTAGATGTCTCAGCAAAATTATTGCGTGAGCATAAAGACATTGAAATTCACAAAAAATTTGCGATTCCCGCTTTCCATAAACAAGCTGGCGAATTAGAAACGGCGCCGCAAAGTTTTTGTCGAACTTGCCACACGCCATTGCCACATCAAAAAGAGTTGAGAACTCGGACGTTTAATAATATGCACGTTCGCTACATCGCTTGTGAAACGTGTCATATTGATAACGCGAATGCGAATTTGACCTATCGCTGGTTTGATATGGAAAAACAACAAGTCATCACGCCAAGTGCAGACTTGTTGCGCATTGGCAGTGAAATGGATAATGAAATACAGCGTCCAACCAGTCCAAAAATCGCGCCATTATTAAATAATGAGCGTCTATTTTTGGTAAAAGACGATGCGTTTGCCAAAAAAATTGCTGCGCAATGGAAAGCGGCTAATGAAACGGAAAAAGTGGCATTGCATGCAAAAATCCATGCGCCGCTCAATTGGCAAAAAACAGAGAATACGCATCAAGGCACGCCTTGCCAAGATTGCCATAATGATAAAAAATCAATACTCGATTTAAGCGAATTAGGTGCGACATCAAAGCAAGTTCAAGCGATTTCTACGCATATTATTCCGC
This sequence comes from uncultured Pseudomonadota bacterium, assembly GCA_903953455.1. Lineage (GTDB taxonomy): Bacteria > Pseudomonadota > Gammaproteobacteria > Methylococcales > Methylomonadaceae > UBA10906. The sequence goes on from CAJBJW010000356.1 coordinate 1,290, forward strand.
GCTATTTAGCGCATTATAAAAACGATCAGCAACGGATGACGATTCGTGAAATGTTGCATTAATCGTGTGTATTTAGCGTTTGTGCTTTTTATCATTGCCATCAATACCAGTTTGGCAGTGGAGGTGACCGCGCAACGCGTTTTCATTACAAATGCCGCGCAACCTAGTGGTGTTGCGCTATCAGATAAAAATTTCGCGTTTTTGGATACACAAGGATTGCATATTGATGACGTGAAAAATACGGTGAATAACGATGGTGGTGCGTTAGATATATTCGCATTTAAAAATACATGGTGGCTAGCCAATCCGCTCAAACGTGAAATTATCAATATGGATATCGCAGGTCACCTAATTCAAAAAATGGATGTGTCACAAACACCAGAAAGTAAAAATACGCCCGAACCCGTTGCCGTAGCCGTTTCTAATGAGGTGGTGTATTGGGCAGATCGC
>CAJBJW010000357.1 GCA_903953455.1 uncultured Pseudomonadota bacterium
GAAACTATGTTTTTAGAAGTTCGCCCAACCAACATTCACGCTATTTCACTTTATGAATCGATGGGATTTAACGAAATTGGTGTACGCAGAAATTATTACCCTGCTGAAAATAATCATCGTGAAGATGCATTGATGCTTGCATTAGAGCTTATCTAACAAGGGGCGAGTAAATTGTCCACCGATAAATAAATCATTGCTCACCGTTTTTACTGCCTCAATCCACGCAAGTGAATGCTCACATTCTGGCGAATAAGGTGGCGCTTTACAAACTTGAATTTGCCCATCTGCCCACTCATCAAAATGCAAGCCTGTTAAGGGTCTCACGCGTTCCTTTTCTGGCGGCATGGTGTAATCCATAATGGTGGGTTGATGCATATTGAGCAACCCTAAAATCAATTTAGGCACTTGATAAAGTGGCAACCGCCCCACTTTTAACGCGCCTTTTTGACCATCAATAATCAATAATGGCGTGCTAACATAGGTTTTGTACATCGCATCTGAAAATTCACCACGACTATTTTTGAGTACATCCGACTCGACATAACCCGCAAAATGTTCGCCTAAAAATGGCAAGTGATCACCAAATGCGACAATAATGCCGTTAGGATCGCTTTTTTGCAGATTTTTGACAAATTCAACAAACTCACGCGATTTGTAATAAGTTGTATTTGCATAACCATTAACTTCTTCCACCTTTGATGTGCTGGTAATTTGAGGTGGACGACTTTCATTTAGGGGATAATCCCAATGCCCAAAATAGGTCACAATGTAATCTAACATGGGTGCTTTTGATTCAAGTGTACTGGAAATTTTCCCGAGCACCTGACGATACAGTGAACTGTCACCTAGAAATTCACGGTTGATATCATCAAGTTCAAAATCTTTTTCTGACCAATAAGTTTGAAATCCCACGCGATGATACGCATTGACTCGATTCCAAAAAACAGGCACATTCGGATGTGATACCACTGTTTTATACCCTTTATCCGCAAGTAAACGCGGCAGACACGGCACTTCATTTAATAATTGACGCTCAAATTTCACCGTGTTTTTTGTCACAGGGAAACCGCATAACACTTCAAATTCTGAATTGGCGGTCATTCCCGCAAAAACAGGCACCAGTGCGACGGAATTATCTGCTGTTTTCCACAGTTTTCGAAAATCATCTGAAAGTGGGTTTTGACTAAATTTGACTTTTTTGAGGTTATTCGCATCCCAAAAAGATTCAAGCAACACAATGTGAACATTACGCGGCTTGAAATCTTCAGTTGAAGGCGTGTTATCAAGAGGATGTTGCGCGAGTAATTGCTTTGCCGCAGCACGCGCCACATCAACGTCAGGCGCTTTATCTGCAACTAGAAAATAACGTGCCGTTTCAAGTAGCGTGTGAATTGTCGCCCCCTGCCACAAATAATTTGAGCGTTGATCCCATTCTTTTGTGCCAATGTAGGTATCAATGGGATAAACAATTAAATTGGGCTGATAAATTACCGTTAAGGCTAAAACGCCACCTATCACCCCACCAATGTAGTTATGAAGTCGGCGCAATTTGAAATTCAAAAAAAGTAACCCACCTAATGCAACCAGCGGAAAAGCGAGCGCAAAGAATTTCCAACCACTTAAAATCAAAAGTAATGACCGCAGCGCAAAAATATCGTCAGGCATCAATGGCCCACCGAAAAAAGCAATTTTAATTGGATTACCAATATACAAAACGCCCATAATCAGTGCGTGCAAAATAAAAAATATCCATGCACGACGCGAAATTGAATACAGAATATACGCTAAAATCAATTGTGCAAAAGAATCCAGTGGCACGGATGTTGGTTCAATTTTCACATCAAATTCAAACACACTAATGCAGTAATAAAAGACATAAAGCAACGCTGTGGAGTAAATAGGTAAACACAGCGTATGACGATGTAAGAAAGAATGTTTATTCATGAAAATGTGTGATTGAATTTATAATGGTGCACTTAATGGTAATAGTTTTTCTTATTTTTCGACATTAAAGTAAGGCGGCATATTATCAATATAAGCTAGATACATTGCATCTGCCATCGACCATAAAACATCTAATTTGAATTTTAAAATATCAATCATGCGATTTTGCTGTTCACGGGTTTTATACCAATCCAGCGTAATGGCTAAACCGTGATCGACATCACGTCGCGCCTCTTTTAAACGTTTACGGAAATAGTTATAGCCTTCTTGATCTACCCAAGGATAATGCTGTGGCCAATTATCAAGGCGTTGCTGATGAATTTTAGGGGCAAATAATTCGGTTAATGACGAACTTGCCGCCTCATGCCATTCGGCGCGACGAGCAAAATTGACATAGGCATCCACCGCAAACCGAACGCTTGGTAGAACATAGTTTAATGACGTAATTTCTTCGCGCGTTAAGCCTACGGCAATGCCAAGTTGAATCCAAGCTTCAATCCCCCCCACATCGCCCTCATGCCCGTCATGATCCAAAATACGCTGTGTCCACTTTGCGCGAGTTTCGCGGTCTGGGCAATTCGCTAAAATATTGGCGTCTTTAATAGGAATACTGACTTGATAATAAAAACGATTAGCTACCCAACCTTTTAGCTGCGCTTGCGTTAATTTCCCTTCGTTCATTAACGTATGATAAGGATGATGGATGTGATAAAACTTTTCCATACCTCGTAACTGGGCTTCAAATTCGTCGCGTGTCCAAGGGGCATTTTCTGTGGTCATTTTGAATTCTCGTTGTTAATTATCATGAAACAATACGGTAATAAAGTGGGCTATGCTAAACCAAGCCAGTAAATTGAACAAGCTAACACCAAAATTGATCTATTTTAATTAATTCATGCGCTGTTTTTTTGAGTCTGCTAGTTTTAAGGCTATAATTCCATCTATTAATTGAAATTTATTATTCGCTACTCCAAGGAAAACCCTATGACGCAAAACACTACGCATTTTGGCTTTAAAGAAGTCGCCACTCAAGATAAAGTCAAATTGGTTCGCGGCGTTTTTGATTCGGTTGCCAAGCGTTACGACATTATGAACGATTTAATGTCAGTTGGCGTCCATCGCATCTGGAAACGTATTGCCGTGGATTTAAGCCAAGTGCATGCAGGATACAGTGTCCTTGATTTAGCAGGAGGTACAGGTGACTTAACTGCGCGTTTTAGTGCGCGAGTAGGTGAAAATGGTCAAGTGGTTTTAGCCGACATTAATGCCGCCATGTTATTTACGGGACGTGATCGTTTAATTGATCGCGGTTTAACTAACAATATCCGTTACGCTCAAGTCAATGCGGAATGTTTGCCTTTTGCAGATAATACATTTGATTGCGTGTGCATTGGATTTGGTTTACGTAATGTTACTGATAAAGCTGCCGCACTCCGCTCAATGCATCGCGTTTTAAAACCAGGTGGGTGTGTAATCGTGCTTGAGTTTTCACATCCAATCGACCCTATTACCGAAAAGGTGTATGATTTTTATTCATTTAAACTCTTACCTAAAATCGGTAAATTTGTGGCTAATGATGAAGACAGTTATCGTTATTTAGCGGAGTCTATTCGTATGCATCCAAAGCAAGCTGAATTAAAAACGATGATGCAAGAAGCAGGGCTTGAGCGTTGCGAATACTTCAACATGACACAAGGAATTGTGGCTGTTCATCGCGGTTATAAAATTTAATATGCTCCTAGAAACACTTTTTCATGCTGGACAAGCGTGGCATAATGAAACACTGTCGACACTCAAGCAAAATATGCTCGAGTTTCTGCAAGAAGAAACACGTGATTTACCCGCGAGTGCAGAAGTTGACATACTTTACAAACAGATTACGGACTTAGTGCGTGATACGCAAACTTTAAACGATAAAATCGATGGTTTATTAACGCAATCGACTAAAAATAATTAACAGGAAACAGTCATGCTTATCGGACAAATTGAATCTTACGACAATGAAAAAAATGTAGGTATTGTAAAAAGCCAAGACGATTATTTTGAATTCGATAGTCATAGTTGGAAATCGACGGTTCCACCTGATCAAGGTGATGAAGTTACCTTTGAAGTCAATGACGGTAATGTAATCAATATACGCCTATTCGCTGAGTCAATGAAACCTGTTGAAGCAGTCAAAAGCCGCACGATTGCAACCCTACTAGGTTTATTTTTGGGCGCAATTGGTGCGCATCGATTTTACTTGGGATTTTATAAATTAGCACTAGCCCAAATTGCCTTAACTATCCTCACACATGGCTATGGTGTCATTTGGGGCTTTATTGATACCGTTCTCCTCTTTGGTGGACACATTCATAAAGACTCAAAAAATCGCCCCCTAAAATAATTTTTTATATTATTAAAAAACAGTAGATGTTTTAAGTAATCGAGTATAGTATTGCATCGCACTTAGAGTGACATTATAATTATAAAACCTAGTGTATAACTTGGTAATTAGATTTAGGAGGAAATAGTATGCAGATTAAATTTCTACTTGATTCATCTGACTCCATAACTGGCGAAGCCACTATTGAGATAGAGAAGCCTATTGAAGATATTTATGCCTACGTAGGCAATGATTTTTTTGACAATTATACCAAATGGGCAGTTGAAGTCGTTGAATTTAAACCAGAAACCAATTCTATTTCTTTCAAATTATTGGAAACATTACCTAAAACCTGTTGAACATGGTATTTAAACTCTTCTTCATTTTTATTTAAGGAGGTTGTA
>CAJBJW010000358.1 GCA_903953455.1 uncultured Pseudomonadota bacterium
ATTGCAGTGAGTGCAGGGGTGACGCTTAACGAACAAGAAAAATATCAGCGTGCTGGGATGAATGACTTTCTCCCTAAACCCATTAACCCGCTAGAGATGTTAGAGAAAATTAAACAGAATTTAATGTTGCCTTCTAACGAATAACCTATTTTTGGAGATAAAAAGTGACAGATGAAAATGTAGAATGTAACAATGATGAACACGTATCATCCGATATTCATCATGGCTTGCATGCGACAACGAAGATGCCGGATTTTGAATTACTGACAGGCTTTGATGAAGAGCGTCTTGAAATGCTTGAAATGATGCTCGGTTCGCGAATTCGAGTATTCCATGCGGTCAAAAAACTCATTTTAGATTTCTCAAGTGCAGTAAGTGAGATTCAGTCATTACTGGATGTCGACGATTTTTACACGGCAAGTCGAAAACTTCACACACTGAAAGGATGCTCGGCGGATATAGGTGCAAATGACGTATCAACATTCGCTTATGAAATCGAAGACATGATTAAGCGCGAAGACGTTGGCAACATCAATCAAAAAATGGGGCAACTTTCTCAAGCTTGGCAAGTCATTGAAACTACAGTTAAAACGTTACTGTAGTTTCAATCTAAAATGGTTATTGACGACGATTATTTCGCATTTTTTAAATATTCTGCCTTTTTAGCTAAATCCGCATCAGAATCCCAAAATTTAGCCGCAATGGCAATAAAGTCATCTTGTAGCGCTAAGAATGCATCCGTTATATCGGGATCAAAATGCTTTCCGCGTCCTTCAATAATAAGTTGCACTGCTTGCTCGTGAGACATCCCTTCTTTATAAACACGACGACTAATCAGTGCATCATAGACATCAGCAACTGCCATTAATCGCGCTGAAATAGGAATGTTATCGCCCGCAAGACCTAAAGGATAACCACTGCCATCCCATTTTTCTTGATGGGCGTAAGCAATTTCTTTTGCGTATTTCAAAAAAGGAACTTCCAGCCCTAATTCATATTCAGCATTTAAAATGGCACTGCGCCCTAATGCTGGATGCTGTTTCATGACTTCAAATTCTTCGGGTTCAAATCGACCCGGTTTAAGTAAAATCTTATCGGGAATACCGACTTTACCAATATCATGAAGTGGGGCGGATTTGTATAGCAGTTCGATAATTTTATCATCATCGAGAAAATGAGAAAAACGAGGGTGATGACGTAATTTTTCTGCTAACACTCTCACGTAATTTTGTGTGCGACGAATATGATTACCCGTTTCATTATCTCGGGTTTCAGCTAAAGAAGCCATCGCATGAATGGTCACATCTTGAATAGCGGTAATTTCACGGGTGCGCTTGATGATTTCCGCTTCGAGAAAACTATTTTGATTACGCAAAAAATCTTGCATTCTTTTGATATCAAGATGTGTTTTGACGCGTGCCATTAAAATAGCTGGATTAATTGGCTTGGTAATGTAGTCAATAGCGCCAATTTCAAGCCCTTTTGTTTCGTCTGTCGCATCAGTTTTTGCAGTTAAGAAAATAACGGGGATGTGCTGTGTTTGTGGATTGGCTTTTAATTGTCTACATACCTCATAGCCGTCCATAACAGGCATCATGATGTCGAGTAAAATCAAATCTGGCGGGGTTTGTGATTGCGAAATTTTTAACGCTTTTTCACCGTTATTGGCCACTTTTACTTTGTATTCGTCTTTGAGTAACTCACTCATCATGATGAGATTGTCGGGGGTGTCATCAACGACTAATATATTAAATTTATCTAACATGATTCTTTTTTCCTAAAATTAAACGTTATCTGCCGAGGTATCAGACTGACTTGTGAGTAAATGCAAGGCTTTTTCAAAATTAAATTGTTTGATAGCAATTTCAATTTTTGAGAATACCTCTGCGCTAAAAGAACGTCTAATGATGGCACTATTATCTTCAAGATAAGTTAATGCAGCGCTGTCATCATCAAGCAAAAAGTCGCTGAGTTGCTGAATGAATTGCGCTGTCGTTTCTGCATCAATGTCTTCAATATCGTTAACTGATGTCTCTTGATCTGATGTATTTAGCGTCGAAACGGCAGTGCGAATTTGCGCAATGAATGGCTGCTGCTTTTTTTCAAAGTGGTCAAGTTTAACATCAATGACATCGCGAGGCATATTGGTGCGAAGTAAATGTTCTATTTCACCGGCTAATTTCTCAAGTTCGCTTGCACCAATATTACCACTGACATTTTTTGCAGTATGGGCAAGACGCTCTGCCGTTTCAAGGTCGTTTTCTTCAAGAGCGGCATATATGAGTTCGGGTAAAAATTCTTGATTGCTGGCATAGTGGCGTAGCAGATTCAAATACAGTGACGTTTTACCCATTACGCGTTTTAAACCTAATGCAATGTCAAGACCATCAATCTTAGGTAGTGATTCTATCTCTTGATAATTGGATTGTATTTTTTTGATATCACTTTCTTGCAATGCGTCGGTGAGCGTGGGTCTAACCCATCTCAGCAACGTACGAAACAGCTCTTCAGGATCAATAGGTTTTGAAATAAAATCGATCATACCGGCTTGTTTACATTTTTCTCTATCTTGCAGCATGGCATTGGCTGTCATAGCAACAATGGGCAGCGTATTGAATTTGGGGTTTTTGCGGATTTCAATGGTCGCGTCTACACCGTTCATCACGGGCATTTGCATATCCATTAAGACAATATCGTAATGATTATGATTAATCATCTTAATAGCTTCTCTGCCGTCATTTGCAATATCCACTTCAAAGCCTTCATCTAAAAGTAGGCCAAGGGCAACTTCTTGATTGAGTTCATTATCCTCAACCACGAGAATGGATGCGCCTTGAATAATTTTTAAATCCTCGACAACATATGAAAATCCGGGATGATCAGTTAAATTATCATCAATGTCTTTAGGTGATTCATGGGTTTCACTTAGTAAACGGATGACTAAATCAAATAATAATGAAGCATTTACTGGCTTAATTAAAATATTATCCAGTTCCATATTGTGCATTTCACTTAACACTTCTTCGCGTCCATGCGCGGTGATGATAGTAATGTGGGGCATATGGCTCAACGCTAAATTTCGAATCGCTTTGGCTGTTTCAGCACCATCCATATCAGGCATATACCAATCGAGGAACACAATTTCATACGGTTCGCCTTCCTTTTCAGCCTGTTTAATATTTTTTATAGCTTGTTTGCCACTGGACGCTTGCGTGACATTTAAGCCAATATTGGATAACCCTGTTTCCAATATATAACGTGCCAATTCGGTGTCATCTACCACTAATACGCGCCGCCCTTTAAGGTTTTTTGCTTGCGTTAAATAGGGCATTTTTTTATTGGCTTTTTTAAGTCTTGCCGTGAACCAAAATAAACTTCCTTTGCCTAATTCACTTTCAACGCCTACTTCACCATTCATTAATTCAACAAGTTGCTTTGAAATAGATAAGCCAAGGCCACTGCCACCGTATTTACGGCTTATTGATGAATCCGCTTGCTGGAAGGATTGAAATAGTTTGGTTTTTGTTTCATCATTTAAGCCAATACCCGTATCACGTACGCCAAAATACAATAGCAATTCATTCTGTTTATCTTCAAGTACTTTAACTGTAATGACAATTTCACCTTCTTCGGTGAATTTCACTGCATTATTTGCGTAATTAATCAGCACTTGCCCCAAACGTAGAGGATCGCCATTGATATAGACAGGGAGGTTTTCATCGATATCAAAAACCAGAGAGAGCCCTTTATCTTTTACTTTGGAGGAAATAAGATTGACGAGGTTGTTAAGCGTTTTTTCAATTTTAAAATCAATTTGTTCAATGGCAATTTTACCGGCTTCAACTTTCGATAAATCTAAAATATCATTAATGATACCGAGTAAGTGTTGACTTGAACTTTGGATTTTTCGCATATAATTGAGCTGTTTATTACTGAGCTCGGTTTTCATAATTAAATGTGAAATACCAACAATCGCATTCATGGGGGTGCGGATTTCATGACTCATGTTCGCCAGAAAATCCGATTTCATTTGGGTGGTATCTTCAGCAATCTTTTTGGCATGATAGAGTGCAATATCAGCTTCTTTTTTGATGGTGACATCACGCGCTGACACACAGATAAAAGATTGGCCGTTGGTATTAGGGAGTTTACTTAGGCCCACTTCAATGGGGAAATGACTTCCGTCTTTGCGCATACCTAGCAGGTCTTTTTTGGCACCCATCATACGTATCCCGCCTTCTTCCATGAACTGTTGACGCATGGCTGGATGCTGAGCGCGAACCGTTACCGGAACGAGATTATCAACATTTTTCCATATTAATTCACCCGGAGGGTATCCAAACACTTCATCCGCTTGTTTATTGCAAAGGACAATCGTGCCGTCACCATCCACCACCAGCATTGCATCAGGTGCCGACTCAATAATTCCTCTAAACCATGCCTCGGTTTCTTTTAACTCGGCTTGCTGTAATTCAAGTTCGACCGCCTGTTCTTCGAGCTGTGCGGCTTGCATTTCCATGTGATCAGCTTGCTCTATCGTCTGCTTGAGTAGCTCCTGTGTTTTAAGGTTGCGATCAAGAATGTCTAAACATAGCGCAACCATTGGCATTAATGCACTTAATAATAATTTTTCCGTCTTCGTAAAGGGCTTAAAAAAGGCGATTTCAAGCACACCAATTAGCGTATTTACGCGTAAGATAGGGTAAATCACAATGTGTTTAGGAATTGACTCACCTAAACCTGAATTGATTTTGATGTAATCTTCAGGCACATCGGTTACGTCGATAAGTTTTTTCTCCACTGCGCATTGCCCAACTAAGCCCTCACCGAGCGCAATACGCAACTTATGTGGGCTTTGTTTGTTTTCGCCATACGTATTCAATAAGTACAATTCATCTTGCGTGTAAACATAAAATGCACCATAAACCGCATTAATCAGTGGGCAAACGGCAGAGAGAAATTTTTGGGCAAAATCCGAAAGATTTTCGAC